>JAPULD010000351.1 GCA_027295365.1 Planctomycetota bacterium | reverse complement strand
CCTGGGGGCCCAGCTGGACGGGGGTCAGGCCCCAGGCGAACCCCTTGCCGCGCGGACGTCGCTCGCTGAGCCCGATGAGCACCGCGACTCGGGAGGCGGCCGTGGGGTCCAGGTGAAGGACGAACTGCAGCTCCACGTCGAGAAAGTTCGTTTCATGTTTCAGTATTCTGTTCCTGAGCGTCGTGGTTTCCGCGGCCGTCCTCCCGCCAGGCGGGGCGGTGGCCCTGTTCGGCTCCTCCCCCTCGGGGGTGCTCATCTGGGATCAAGTGCGTCCCTATTCAATCGATGATGCCGGGGGGACGACGATCTATGGAGGTGATATCCACGAACAGGTGTTGCGTCAGTCCGATGGGACAATGACGTTTCGATGGCGTCTCGAGAATACATTCGTCGATGTGCCTTCCGCCGCGGTGGATGCAACCGTCACCAGTTACAGCGGCCTGTTCACGGATGTCGAATGGGATCCGTCGGGCGCCGCCGGAGGCGGCGATGCGCCGAGCATGGCGACCCGCACCGGGGACGGGGTGCGCATCAGCTACGACTTCAGCAGCAATCCCGTCTTCGAGACGGAGGAAAGTGTGTTTTTTCATGCCGACACCGATTCGATGTTGTTCGGCGAAGTCGGCACGATCACGATCCGCGTCGACTCGGGCGAGAGCGCGACGATCACCACCGTCGGGCCAATCGTGGACGATACGCCCCCGATCGCGGAGATTCAGGAGCCGCAACCTTTCGACTGCATCTGCAATCCCACGGACATCTACGGCATCGCCGACGACCCCGACAACACCTACGACAGCCATTGGCTCGAGTATCGGCCCATCAATTCGCCGACCTGGACTCAGATCGGCTTTTCCACGACCCCCGTGCCCGCGCCGGGCGGGTTTCTCTTCCAATGGAACACGACCGGCGTCGCCCAGGGCTACTACCTGCTGCGCCTGACGGTGGAGAACATTCTCGGCCTGAGCACGTCGGTGGTCACAGTGGTCTGGGTCGATCAACAATTCGACAACCTGACCTATTCAAGTCCGGCCAATGGCGACGCCGTCGGTGGCAACGTCTGCCCCTCCGGCATCATCGACGATCATTGCTCGGAGCAGTACGAACTCGAGTACTCCTCGGACGGGGTGAACTTTTTCGACATCGACGGATCCATGCCGGTCTACAACGGTCCGAAGATTAACCAGAGTTTCGGCGTGTGGGACAGCACGACCGTGTCCGACGGCAACTACTTCCTCCGCGTGACGGCGTACGACCCCTGTGGCTTTGTGGCCCAGGAGACTCACTCGATCATCGTCGACAACACCGCCCCGACGGTTGAGATCACCGATCCGCTCAACTGCGAATGCGTCGAAGGGCTGGTCGAGATCTACGGCACGGCCGACGATGCAAACCTCGCGTCCTGGGTGTTGCAATACAGTGGAGGCAACAACAACAACTGGGTGACCATCAATTCCGACACCGTTCCGGTCATCAACGGGTTGCTGGGGGTGTGGGATACGACGCTGTTGCCAAATTGCCCCTATGTATTGCGACTGGTCGCGTCCGATACGACCTATCTCAACTGCAACGGCGCGATCCATCACATCTCGGATTACCAGGTCACCGTCAACGTCGGGTGCGATGCTTGCCCCTCCGATAGTGACGGCAGCGGCGTCGTCGATGTCGAGGACCTGCTCGACCTGCTCGCGGCGTGGGGACCCTGCCTCTAAGGCGGGTCAAGACATCCGCCGACTCGGAACACGTCCCGATCGGCCCGGAATGGAAGGGGTGGTCCACCACTTGTTCGTCTCCTTGATCGGGGGCGGAGAATGGTGGATCATCTTTTTTTTGTTGCTCTGATTTTTTTGACAACGGCAGGTGAATTGATATGACGAAGAAACGCGAACGACTCTGGGTCATGATCGCGGGACCCTACGGTTCCGGGGCGGCCACGGAGGCCGATCGGGCTCGGAATCTCGAGGTGATGAACAAGGCCGCGCTCGAGGTATTCGAGAAGGGACACGTTCCGATCATCGGGGTCAACCTCGCGCTTCCGGTCATCGAGGCGGCGGGCGCCGATCGATACGATGAGATCATGATGCCGCTCTCGTTGGCCCTCTCGGAGCGGTGCGATGCGATCGTGAGAATCGGGGGTCCTTCCGAAGGCGCGGACGCCGAGGTTCACTGCGTGAAGGCGCGAGGAGGCCGGGTTTATTTTCAGGTGTCCGACCTGCCTGAGGCATGAGTCGAACTGATACACCGTGCCACGCCACGATCGGCTGGTTGAACGATGAGAAAGCTGGATTGACGTGCCTTCGGGATCGATCAACGCCCAGGGGCTACAATGGGCTCAATCGCTGTTTTCTGATTTTGCCAACCTATTGCAAAGGTGCCACTCGTGAGTGATCTCTCCGTCCCGATGCTTGATCTGAAGGCCCAATACGCCTCGATCAAGGATGAAATCGATCCCGCCATTGCCGGGGTCCTGGAAAGTCAGTGGTGTATCGGGGGCCCCGAGGTACAGGCCTTGGAGGAGGAGATTGCGGCATACTGCGGCACCTCCCATGCTGCGGGTTGTGCGTCGGGCACCGACGCCATCCTGATGCCTCTCATGGCGATCGGGATCAAGCCGGGTGACGAGGTCATCTGCCCGACGTTCACGTTTTTCGCGACCGCGGGTTGCATCGTGAGGCTGGGGGGGGTGCCGGTGTTTGCCGACATCGATCCGGTGACGTTCAACATGACCGAAGAAACGGTTCGCGCCGCGGCGGCTCGTTGCACGAACCTGAAGGCCATTATCCCGGTTGACCTCTATGGTCAGGCGGTGGACATGGACGCGATGTTGAAGCTGGGCGAGGAGTTTGGCGTCCCCATCATCGAAGACGCGGCTCAGGCGATCGGCGCACGTGATGCGAAGGGGCAACGCGTCGGTTCTCGTGGTCTCTACGGCTGCTTCAGCTTTTACCCGACGAAGAATCTCGGGGCCATGGGCGATGCCGGCATCATCACCACCAAAGATCCGGAAGCTTATGATCGTCTCAAGGCGATGGGTAACCACGGGATGAAGCCAAAGTATTATCACAGCGAGGTCGGGCTGAACTCCCGGCTCGATGCGATTCAGGCGGCGGTTTTGAGAGTGAAACTGAAGCACCTCGATCAATGGAGCGAGAAGCGTGCGTCCAACGCGGCGTTCTACGATCGCACTTTTGCCGAGGCCGGGGCGAAGACCAATGCCACGCCTTTGGATGAAGGCGACTTCCCGCTCCGCACGCCCCAGCCACCCACCTTGCCCGCCACGCACATCTATCACCAATACGTCATCAGCGTGCCAGGCACGATTCGAGATGATCTGCGGACGCAGCTCGGTAAAAAGGGAATCGGGACTGAGATCTATTATCCACTGTCCCTGCACGAGCAGGCGTGCTTCACCGATCTGGGCTATGCCAAAGGTGATCTGCCGGTCTCGGAGTTGGCGGCTCAGCAAACGATCGCGATTCCCATCCATCCTGAATTGAGCGATGCCCAACTTGAATATGTGACAGGAAATGTCATCAAATTCGTTAATCAATGCAGCCCGATCGCTCAAGTCTGAGGAATCGCGGCGAATCGATATTCCTGAAATGTTTTTTTGCCGATCGGTCGATAAGAGGGATCAACCACCATTGGGTGATGATTCCATCAACGCATGACCGACACAACGCTCAGCATCTTCGGACTCGGATACGTGGGCTCGGTCTCCGCGGCCTGTTTTGCGAAATTGGGGCACCGGGTCATTGGCGTGGATGTGGAATCGCACAAGGTTGAGGCCCTGTGCAATGGTCGTTCTCCCGTGCTGGAAGAAGGCCTGGCGGATCTGATGCGGCAGGAGCATGCGGCGGGTCGTCTGGACGCCACCGACGATCCCGAACGGGCGGTCATGGAATCCGACATTTCGTTGGTCTGTGTTGGCACGCCCAGCTCGAAGAATGGCAGCCTCGACATGACGTACCTGAACCGGGTCTGCGAGCAGATCGGGGAGGCGATGGCCAAGAAGCTCGCGTTGCCCGACTCGTATCACGTGGTGGTTATCCGAAGCACCGTGTTGCCGGGCACCGTCGAACAGTATCTGGTGCCCATCCTCGAGCGAGCGTCGGGAAAAAAGGCGGGGGTGGATTTTGGCGTCGCCCAGAATCCGGAGTTCCTTCGCGAAGGCTCGGCGATCGACGATTTCTTCGAGCCTCCAAAGACCGTCATCGGGGCCACCGATCGGCGCGCGGCGGACTGCACAAAATCCATCTACCAAGGCATCGATGCACCGATGTTCATTACCAGCATCGGGGTTGCGTCCATCGTCAAGTATGCCGACAACGCCTTTCATGCGGTCAAGGTCACCTTTGGCAACGAGATCGGTCGCTTCTGCAAGGAGCAGAATGTGGACAGCCACGAGGTGATGCGCATCTTTTGCGAAGATCGCAAGCTTAACATCTCGCCTTCCTACCTGACCCCCGGCTTCGCGTTTGGTGGCTCGTGTTTGCCCAAGGATATTCGAGCGCTGTTGTATGGCGCGAAGCGGGTGGATCTTGAACTCCCCCTCATGGGAAGCCTGCTTCGGAGCAATGAGAAGCAGATCCGCGCCCTCATCGATGAACTCATGGTCTATCGGCACGAAGGCGTGGGCATACTGGGGCTGAGCTTCAAATCCGGAACGGACGATCTGCGAGAAAGTCCAATGGTTCAGGTCGTCGAAGCCCTGCTGGGGAAGGGGGCCGAGGTCAGAATCCATGATCCCTACCTCAAGCTTTCGGAGCTTGTGGGCAGCAACCTTCGCTACATCATGACCGAGATTCCCCACATCGGGAACTTGCTGAAGGAATCGGCCCAGGATGTGATCAGGCCCTCCAAGGCGATCGTGGTCGGGCATAACACCGAGGTGTTTCAACAGGCGCTTCAGCAGACCCGCGACGATCAGATCGTGTTCGATCTGGTTCGCATCCCGGAGGCGGAGTCGATCGAGGCGAAGTACGTCGGCCTTTATTGGTGAGACGTTTTCGCAGGCGGATCGGATTGATCGGTCGCGGCCAGCGTCAGCGAGATCAGAAACATCAGCAACCCGAACATATGCCCGATGAGGTGCAGGGCATCGAACTGCGCCGTCAGCATCCACAGGAGCAGTATGGACAGGACCCCTTCGTTCAAGGCCTGTGACCTGGGCATTCGCCAGGCAGCGACAAGTGACCAGATCAGGAAGATCACGAAGAGCGTGGCCCCAACGATGCCAGCGCAAGCCAACAGGTGCAGATAGATTGAGTGGGCGTGATCGCGCTGCATGTAATTTTCGGCCTTGCGGGGCCATCGTTCCGCGGCAATCTGATAGGTCGGCTGCTTGAGAATCTGATTGCGATAGGAACCCAGGCCATGACCCAGGATGGGTCTCTCGCGAAAAGAATCCCAGGCCCAGGTCCAGAGCCCGATACGCAGACCGACCGAGGTGCCGTAGTCTCCATTCTCGATGGCCTGGATGTATTCAGTTTTCGCCTGTTCAAGGCGGGGTTGGATCATGGATCGCCCAAGCCAACCTCCAAGGGCTCCGATGATCAGGCTTGCCAGGGCGAGCTGAATGATGAATCGTCGACGCTCAGGCAGGCGGATCAGAAGAAACACGAATTGCAAGGGCAGGACGATGAAGCAGGCCAACCAAGGGCCCCGGGATCCGGAAACGATGAGTCCGAAGAACGCCGCCAATGCAGGGATGAGTACAAGCCAGCGTTTCGGGGATCGCTCGTGGATGAGCGTCGCGAGATACCAGCAAAGGGCGGCCCCACAAAACACACCGGTCTGGATCGGATGAAGCCAACCTCCGGCTCGATCTCCGGCACCATGCTTCATCAGGTCGCTGAGGTCCAGGGCTTGGGCGAGCTGCACCATATTCTGAAAGAAAATGCCGACCAGCAACGCGGCAATGAGTCGATTTCGTTCCCCCAACAATGGCCAGAGCATCAGGGGCAGGAGGAGATGCCTCGCGGCTCCCAATTCATCCAACCCCTGGCCAGGATCCGAGGACCAGAAAAGCGTCAGCAGGCACCAGATCAGCCAGAGTGGCATCAGCCAAAGGCCCTTGATACGCCATAAAGGCTTGTAATAAAAGGCGATTCGCCCGTATCGAATGATCGATACTACGAGCAGGATGGCGAAGCTGATGCCGCTCAGTGCCGTTGAAACGGCCATCATGCAAAGGAAAAGCATTGCACAGGCCAGATGGAAACGTTGGCCATCCCGATCCCGCCGCCAGACCTCAATCTGCATCTCGGTCAGTGAGGAAGGGTGGTCCATCGACATGGAATGTGATTGCTCGATGGGATGAATCTACTCCGAGGGCTGAAAGGGAACAACCTGACCACACATCCATGTAAGGGCGTGGAGCAATTCGAGAGAACGCAAGTCTCTGTCATGACCAGAACCCAGTCTTGATCGCCAAAATCCCGGGAATAGACTGCCGAATCGGTACCATTTGGCGAAGAAAACGTCATGGAAACAAGCTCAGTGACATCCGCAAAGTTCAAAAAGACGCCCACCATGACTCTGGTCATGGCTACGGTGGGGCGTTCATCGCCAATAGAGGTGTTCCTCCAGTCACTGCAAGAACAGGATATCGTGGGGACAGGGGCAAGGATAAACCTGATTATTGTCGATCAAAACGAGGATGATCGGGTGCGGGAAGTCATTGAGTCATTTGATGACTTGTTGCCGATTTGCGTCTTAGCTTCTGAGCGGGGGCTATCCCGGGCACGGAACATCGGATTATCGAAAGTGGAAGGTGACATTGTCGGCTTTCCCGATGATGATTGCTGGTATTCAAAGGGTTTTCTCGATGGACTGGTGCGCTGGTTTGCCGAGCACCCGGAGGCGGATGGGCTGTCCTGTCGAGTCACGGATGAGCAAGGTCATCATTCGGCCGGTGGTTTCATGTCCAAGAAACCTCACTGGATTACCAAGGGCACCATTTGGCGAAGTGCGGTCTCCCCCGGCCTCTTCGTAAGAAAAGAACTTATTGACAGGATTGGCGGGTTTGACGAGCAGCTGGGGGTCGGAGCCGGGACACCCTGGAATTCAGGCGAGGAAAGCGATTTTGTGCTTCGGGGTCTCGAAGCAGGTGGACGATTCTATTACGATCCCGATCGGGTGGTCTACCATCCCCGGCGCGAAATGGCTTCTTCGTCGGGCCATATCACCCGTGCCTGGAGTTATGGACTCGGAATGGGTTTTGTTCTGCGCCGGCATCAATACTCCTTCTTCGTTTCGGTCTACTATGGCCTTCTGATGTTGGGTTCTGCCTTGATCAGCCTGTTGCGTCTCGCGCCGGGTGACGCCCTTGGAAGGGCCGCAATGGGGCTGGGACGCTGGGTAGGTTGGTGCAGGGCCCCGCGAGGTCAATTGACTTCGATCCAATCGGGGATGCACACGTCCGAGGCCTTGGCCGAATGATGATGGTCTCCTCGGTCCCACTCGCAGTCTGATGTCGAACTGAATATGAAGTACGCCTTGCTGAACATGAGCGATGCCTAGCAATTCAAACACCACCACGACTTCCGATCGCTGGCGAAAGCTGCGCCGCAAAGCCGAGGCCGGCAAGCTGCTGTTGCGTCATCCCTTCATCGGATGTCGATCGTGCCAGTACCTCTTCATCCTGAGCCACATGCGCAGTCGGAGTTCCCTGCTCAGCCATCTGCTGGGCAGCCATCCCGACATCTCGGGATACACCGAGTCGCACATCCCCTACAAGGGGCGGCTCGATTTTCTCAAGCTGAGGCTGGTCGTCGCGATGGCGATCGATGGCGAATCCAACTCTCGGTTCATCCTCGACAAGGTGTTGCACAACTGGTACCTCAAACCGTCGCAGATTGATCGGATGGGCGTGAAGCCGATCTTCCTCATCCGGGATCCCGTGGAGTCGCTCAAGTCGTTGCGTCACATCATGAAGGACGAGAATGACGAGAGCACCCTGCAGCGATCGCTGAATCACTATCGCAAGCAGTTGAAATGGATGATGAACTGCTGCCGAGCCCTGACGGACCAGGCCATCTTCATTGACTCCGGATCGCTGGTGAATTCGACCCAGGACGTTTTTGATCTGCTGCAGGAGCATCTGAAGCTCTCCTCGCCCCTGGTGGAATCGTACAATCTCTTCAAGTACACTGGGCAGACCAAGCATGGTGATCCCTCGTCCATGATCAAGTCGGGCGTCATCGTCCGTGACGGCCAGAAGAGCTACGATCGGGACTTGGTGATTCCCCCCCCGATGCTGGACGAAGCCAGGGCAATTCACGAAAAATGCGTGCGCGTGCTTGAGGCTCGATGTGTCCATCTCGGACGGACCACATGAAGGAAGGGCGGAACCGGATCTGTGATGATCTGGGGTCCGGATTCAAGGGAGAATTTCGTTGCTGGCCTATCTGATCCTGGAACACAAGTCGCCCCGTCAACTGACGCGTCTCATCGAGGCGCTGCAGCATCCCGAGGTGACGTTTTTCGTCCACATCGACGCCAAGGTCGAGCCTGGGCAATTTCGCTACATGACGCGCCGCTGGAAAAACGTGCATTTCCTCCCCAAGCAGCAACGAAGGTTCATCGAGTGGGGCGGGTGGAACATGGTCGGGGCCGAACTCGA
>JAPULD010000350.1 GCA_027295365.1 Planctomycetota bacterium | reverse complement strand
CGCTCCCGCTCGATGGTCTTTTCGACACGATCCAGCATTGCGTTCAATTCTCGGTAGACCGGAACCAGTTCGCCGGGGACCCGGTCGGCCTCGAAACGCCAGGAGATGGTCGAGCTCCCGACGTCGCCAAGTTGCGTGCTCAAACGGTGCAGCGGCGCCAACCCCCAGCGAGTCCCGAACAGCACCAACAACATGGCCGTCACGCCCACCGCGCCCCCGACCAGCCACAGCGCTCCTCGCAAGGTGGCGAGGGCTTGATCGACCGGTTCACGATTCAGCGCGGCGCCGACGACCAGGAGCGGCGGCGTCACCTCGGATACATCACGTCCCTCCCAGTCATCCTCATCCATGCGAGGTCGAAACGCGTACCAAGCCGCACGGCCTTTCAGATCGCCCGGAAGATCCACATCCTGATACACCAGATCACCTTCGTTGGGGGCGTTCGAGGGTAGTGTCGAAACGCCAAGATTGTCGGATCGTTTCACGACCTCGCCGGAATGGTGCATGATTTCAAAATAGGTCTCGGCCAGGAGCGTCTGGGGGGCATCGCCGAATTCCCAAATAGTTCCCACCGGTTCCTGCTTCACCAACGCCGCGATCGAGTGAGCCCGGTTCTCCAGCCCCGCGTCAAACTGGTTCAGCAGATTCGACTGCTCGATCAGGTAGACCGAGATTCCCCCCGCTGCCAGCACGAGGGTCAACCCGCTCAATAGCATCACCAGGAGTCTGGCGCGAATCGTCTTCATGGCGTCGGTCCATTCAACACATACCCCAGCCCACGACGAGTGGCGAGCAACGGTGTGTCGCCCGGGGATTCGATTTTCTTGCGCAGCGCACAGATCAGTCGATCGACCGCATTGCTCATGGGAAAGTTGCGCTCGCCGTACAGATGATCCTCGATCTGTGTTCGATCGACGATCTGGCCTTTTCGATACGCGAGATATTCGAGCAGCGCGTATTCACGCTTGGAAAGCAGGATTTCATCCTCATCGCGTCTCACGACCCGTGCGGTCGTGTCGATCGTGAGCGGTCCGACCTCAAGCTGCGGATTCTTCTCGTGATAATTGCGTCGTACCAGGGCTTCGATGCGCGCCAGCAACTCGTCGAAAGCGAACGGCTTGCTGAGGTAGTCGTCGGCGCCGTCGCGCAGTCCGTGCACGCGGTCATCGACCGTTCCCTTGGCCGTGAGTATCAGGATGTGGGTCTGATTCCCTTCGCTCCGGAGAAGCCGAAGCACGGAAAGGCCATCGACTTTCGGCAGCATCAGATCGAGCACGATGACGTCGTATTGGTTGTGGCGAGCATAGCGAAGGCCAACTTCGCCATCCCCGGCGACATCCACGGCGAATCCGCATCGCTGGAGCCCGTGCGTGAGGGAATTTTGAAGACGACGCGAATCCTCGACGAGCAGTACATGCATCAAACCGCTACCTCTCAAACCCCACGGAAACAGGTTCACCCTGCTCTGGAGCACCAGATCTCCCACATTTACAATACCGCCTGTTTTCGCCTTCGAAAGAGTGCACTGCCCAATTTTTGATCCCGTAATGATTTAGTAATGAATGTCCCCAATTCTCGTATTAAACTGACCTTGTGGGTGGGCGATAGGACCTGTCCGCATCCGTACTCCTCGATTGAGGAGGCGGCTGCTCAATCGATAAGGTGAGGAGGCTCCCATGCGAACACGACGCTTACTATTCAGTGTGCTCCTGATCGGTGTGATTTTCGCCATCGCGATGAAAAGCGATCCGCCGGACGAGCTGATCTACACGTCCGACTTCAACCTCCAGCGTTCGACCATCTTCCTCCCGAACTCCGACAACACCTATTATCCCTTGAAGGCGGGACATTACACTCGCCTCGAAGGAATCCAGGACGGTGATTTCATCCGCCTTGAGACGACCGTACTCAATCAGATTCGACCGATCATTTTTCGAACGAAGAATCGCGCCAAGATGGTCTTGGCGCGCGTGGTCGAGGAGCGTGAATGGGTCAACGGTGAACTGGTCGAAGTGGATCTGAAATACTTAGCCGCATGCCCCAATACCGGGAACGTGTACAACTTTGGTGAGAGCGTCAAAATCTACGAAAATGGCCGGGTGGTCAGTCGTGAAGGATCGTGGATGGCCGGCCAGAAAAACGCCCAGCCCGGACTCCTCATGCCCGAGATCTTTCTTCACGGAGCCCGATACACCCAGGCCATCGCACCCGGCGTAACCGAGGACCGTTCCGAAAATCTCGAGATGGGACTCAAGACCATCACTAAGGCCGGAACATTTGAAAACTGCATCAAGGTCCTTGAGACAAGTCCGCTCGAACCGGACGAGGAAGCGATCATCATCTACGCACCGGGCGTGGGCATCATTGCCGACGAAGAACTTCTTCTGGTCGAGTACAGTGCGGATCGGAGTCTGGTCCAGACGGTTGACGATTCTCGTTGACGGATCGGCGACCGATCCATGCCCCCGAGCGGGCCTGATCATCGACGACGACCTGGAGCTCGTCGAATACCATCGTTGATGGTGGTCGCCTGAACACTGAAGAACATGCCCCCCATCACGCCTCCGGATCCAAGAAATCGATGTTGAGACCCTTCCAACCGCCTTACGAAGAGGCGGTTTTTCTCTTCTACTGGTACAGTAGTGGGTGATATCGTGAAGGAACAGACGCTCAATTCGAACCGGCGGGTGGTGGAGGTCCAGATCGGATCATCACAAGAGACGATCCACGAGGTTGATTCTTCGACCCCGCCAATGCTCACGAAAAAGGAGATCGGCAAGGGCCGGTCGGCCGTCGTCTATCGGGTCAGTGATGGCGTCCAACCCCCTTGGGCACAAAAACTTTTTCTGGGTGACCCCCTGGCAAAGCTCGTTCACCTCGTGTTCTCCGGGGCTCCGAATCCATACACATGGAATGAGGATGCCATCGAGACGGCCGTACTCCGACGACGCATCCTTGCCATGCTCGTGCAATTCTGGTTTGGCGATCGCATGCGATTGCCCGACCTGATCGGGTCGCAATGGAACGACCAAGCGAGGGCGTACCAGATCGACATGGAGTTCGTGACGGGTCGCGCCGCCGCCTTGCGTCATCATGTGGCGTACGAAGGCGGATCTGAGATCGGGATTCTCGTCAAGGAGATCATGAACCCGCTTCAGAAGCATTTGCGAGACTCAGGGTTCGATGGACTTGTCTGGCAGGCGGGATATGGAAATCCCGTGGCGTCGAGCAACTTCCTCCTCGACGATCGCGATGCGGACGAGAAGTCACTGCGTTGGGTTTGGATCGATCTGGAATCAGGCGTGCCGGCACTCTTTCCCCTCAATCCGTTGACGTTGTTTGGTTTTTATATTCCGAAGTCGATTCGACACCGGTGCGCGTTGTTCGACGATGTCGATACGAACGTACTCCATGCGTATCTCCAGTCACGCCAGGAAGAACTGGAATCATTGTTCGGGTCTGAAAAAGTAGGCCAATTGTTCGAGAATGTCGAACGTCTCGGCACGCACCAACAAGCCTGGAAGCGACTGGGGCGATTCAAGTCGAGCCTTCAGTACGCGCACAAGAGGGGGCACCTGACCGACCATGAAGCCGACTACTATCGCAACAAACCGATCCGCTGGAACGCCCGGATAGCCAGACGAGGCCTCCAGCGTGCCCCCTATGCGATGGTGAGCCTGGTGAAGAAGGTCTGGCGTAAGGTGATGCCAATTCCCCCCATCACCTTGGTCCGGATGACGGGGCGATTCCTTTTCTTCCAGAAATGGCGAGCCCGGTGGGCCTCGCACATGCTTCGACGGCGGATCAAGTCATGGGAGCGACGCAAACAATTGGCGTCCATCGAATCACGACATCTCGTCACCCATGTTCGCAGCGACGAGGCAACCGAATACTTGACTGACTTCGGGATGCACCTGGTGATCAAGTTCCCGGTGAAGGCGATTGAATACGGCCTGTTCCCAATGTTGGCAATTGCGGGTCTCGTCAGTAATACAACGGTGCTGGTGGTCGCAGCCACGGGAGGCATCATCGGCCGCAGCACGTACACGCTCTGGCGAATTATTCAGGCCACCGCCCGAGGGCGTGAACGTCCCTGGATCGCCTTGATCACGGGTTTCTTGCCCATCGTCGGAAATGCGGCGTACCCGATTCAAATTCTCTACACCAGCTCCGAGCGGAATCACGACGTGGCGAAGTTCATCCTGATCGACATCTTCACGACGCTCGGTCGCAAGATCCCGATCTGGGGTGGCCCCGATACGCTCACCGAGCACTTCTTCAATCGCCTGCCTCTGATGTTCCTGGCCCGCTTGTCTCCGGCGAATCCGAAACTGGCATCGCAGACGAGCGAAGAAGCCATTCACGAAGAGTCTTGAAGAAT
>JAPULD010000035.1 GCA_027295365.1 Planctomycetota bacterium | reverse complement strand
GGGGCGGGCCCGGCATCATGGAAGCCGCCAACAAGGGGGCGATGGAAGCGGGGGGGACCTCCGTGGGGCTCAACATCACGCTGCCTTTCGAGCAGACGGCCAACCCCTATCAGAACGTCGAGATGGACTTCCGGTACTTCTTCATCCGCAAGGTCATGTTCATGAAATACGCCCGGGGCTTCATCATCTTCCCGGGCGGGTTCGGCACCATGGATGAATTCTTCGAGTCGTTGACGTTGATCCAGACGATGAAGGTCGCGCCCTTTCCCGTGGTGTTGATCGGGCATGATTTCTGGGATGGGCTCGTTGATTGGATGCACCAGACCCTGGACACCCAGTTCAAGACCATCAGCCCCGGCGACTTCAACCTGTTTACGGTCATGGATGATCTGGATGAGGCGGTCACGTATCTGCATGATTGCCATACCGGCAAGGTCAAGCATTGCGCCGATCTGCCCCGGTATGCCGAGGACGAGGATGACCAGAGTGGCGAAGGCACGAGGCTGGGTATCGAGCCTCGCAAGGGCGGCCGGCTGCGTGAGGAATACAAACGACCCGAAGGTACCTGATCGCGCGAGAAAGGTGATGGCATGAGCGTCGTGAATGAGTGGTTGGCCCTGGCGAGTCAATGGCCCGTCGTCAGGCGGGGCCTTGGCTATGCGTTGGTGGTGGGATCGATCCTCATCTGCATCAATCACAGTGATGTGTTGTTGGAGGGGTCGATCCCCGGGGATCGATTGATGCGCATGGGTCTGACGGTTGTGGTGCCCTACCTCGTCTCGACCTTCTCCAGCGTCGGGGCGATGCGGCAGATGGCGAAGGCCTGATTCAGGAAACGGCCCTTCAAATTTTTCAATTCGGAAAGGCAGTGACGCATCAACGACGAGGGTGTCGGACTACAATTCCGTTGATGGAGTACCGGTGGTGCCGCTTTTTGCAACAAAGAAATCCCTGATTCTCTGGGCATTTGCCCTGTTCGTAAGTCTGGCCATGTTCTACGGGCTGTTGTTCTACGTGTCAGTTCGAGATGAACACAGATTGACTGCGGATCCACTGTCGTTGTCGAGCATGACTGATATTCGAAAGGCCTCGGTCATACTTATCGAGACCGCGCTTTCGGGTGATGAGTCGTCATCCGAGGCCAGGGAGAAATTGAAGGCCATGATGCTGAAGCTTCGCGATGGCTGGATCGGAATTATTGATGATTCTCGTGGGCCTAATCCTTATAGAGGTAAAAATACGGCACAGCGTGTACTGGGTACTCTCCATTGGGAATTCGCAAAGAGAGTCACACAAGATGATGTGACCAATCGGGAAGAGATGCTCATGCTGCTTCACGAAATGAGACCGGTACCAGAAACTGATGAGTGGGGCGGTTATCGATATGCACTTGTAGTCCGCGGTTTAGAGCGTTTGCTTCGCGAGGAAGAATGAAGTGAGCGAAGAAAAGGGAATGGGTATTCTTCCGAAGCAAAAACGATTTCAATCGCTGTCCTGACTTTTTCAAATGGATTTGATTCTGTATGTATCAGGCATGGGCAAGAAACCAATAGACTCTGGCATGTTCTGAATCAAGTCTGCAATTTGGGTTCATAGGGTATGGAATTACGATCCACGTTGATGGAGTACCGGTGGTGCAGTTTGCAGCAAAAAAGAAACCCCTGATTCTCGGGACAAGTGCACTGTTCATTTGTCTTGCAATGTACTTCGGATTGATTAGGAATGGATCGGCTCAAGATGAGCTCCGTTTGATTGATGATCCAGTGTCGTTGTCTCATGAGAAAGATATTCGAGACGCGTCGATCATTCTGATCAAGATCGCGCTATCAAGTGATGACACGTCGTCTGAGGTCAGGGAGAAGTTGAAGGCCATGATGCTGAAGCTTCGCGATGGCTGGGAGGGATTTGTTCCTCGTGATGCTGGGAATGCCTCTATTGAAGCCTCGCCAGAGGATGTACTGGCCCATTTCTATTGGGAAATCGCATGGCATATCAAGCAAGATGATTGGGACATTGGTCGACGGGTCACGAAAAATGATGTGGCCAGCGAAAAAGCAATGGTAAGGCTGCTTGACGAGATGAGGCCAGAGCCCAATACCTTCTTGTGGGACTCCTATGAATATGCACTTCAACGTCATGATTTGGAGCATTTGCTGCTGGAGGAAGATTGAAGTGATTCGCGCGGCATAGAAACTAGTAGGGTCCGCTGTGCGGACCAGTTTCTTATTCGCATGACAATGCAAAGTGGTCCGCACTGCGGACCCTACGAACTTGACGATGATGTAAGTGTCAAAGGCCTGAAATCATGGGGTATGCAGACATGACCCGTCGGAAGCCTTGGTCTCGAAGATCTCAAGTGGCTTTGAAGTGAGCCGAGTGTAATCCTGTTTCAATTGACTTATGACACGGTTCGCCTTGGTCGAGTCACACAAGATGATCGCGCAGCCTCCGAATCCGCCCCCCGTCATTCTGGCGCCGTACACGCCCTCCTCCTTCATCACCGATGCGACATCGACGAGAACGTCCAGCTCGGGGCAACTGACCTCGTACAGATCACGCAGCGAGGCGTGCGAATCGAAGAGCAGATCGCCCAGGGTCGAGAGGTCACCCTGCCGCAGCGCCTGGGCGGCGAGGAGCGTGCGGGTGTTCTCCATGATCACATGGGTCGCACGCTTGACTTGAGTCGCGTCCAGATCGACCTCGGGCAGCATTTTCAATGTCGCATCGCGCAGGGCGTCGACGCCCAGGCGTCGAGCGACTTCATGGCAGGTGGTTCTACGGGTGGCATATTCGCCCGAGGCCAGCTCGTGGCGGACGTTCGTGTTGGCGATCAGCAGCGTGGCCTGGTCACGTGGCGGCATCGGCATCGCCTGAGATTTATTCGTGCGGCAATCAATGAGCAGGGCCTGATCCTCTTGCCCCTGAAGGACGATGTGCTGGTCCATGATGCCGCATGGCGTTCCGGGAAAGGCGTGCTCGGCGCGCTGGCAGAGTCGCATCGTCTCGAGTGGCTCCAACGAGACGCCCAGGATGGCCTGCAGCAGCGTAGCCATGGCCACCTCCAGCGCGGCGCTGCTGCTGAGCCCCGCCCCGAGGGGGATGTCCGAATCGATGAGCAGATCGAAGTTGGGCGGCTCGTGGCCCAGGTTGATGAATTCGTTGATCACCCCCAGCACGTAGTTGGCGAAAACCCCCGGATCCCCCGGATCCCCCGGATCTCCCGCGTCGCCCGGCGCGATCGGCGCGAAGGGCCGAGTCAGGTCGATCGTCACCTCCCGATCGAGTCGAGCGCTGCGAATCGTCGAGGCGTCTCCGGTCGCGGGTGCCGCCAGGACCCGGGTCCGCAGATCGATCGCCATGGGCAGGACGAAGCCATCGTTGTAATCCGTGTGTTCGCCAATGAGATTGACGCGTCCCGGGGCGGAGGCGATCCAACGCGGGTCACACCCGAACCGCTTGGTAAATATTCGTCCAACTTCGTGTATTTCATCCGCCATAGGAGTGCATCATATGATCTTGTGTTGATCCGTTGTGTCACAATTGGCGGGTTGATCGTGCCATTGATTCAATTACCATGAGTTCGATTCTCGTCTCGGCTTCAGATAAGGTAGTCGTCATGCTTCAGTCGCTTCTGTTGACCATTACATTCTTTGTGGCAACGTCCAGCGTACTCCAAGAGGAAGACGACAGGTCCAGGCCACCCTCGGCCGCTGGTGGGGCCGCCATTCATCTGGCGGCGGAATCCGGCGATCTGCTCGCACTGGCTGCGGAATTGGAGTCTGGCGTCGATGTCAATGTGGCGTTCGAATCTGAGGATGGTCGTCGGACGGGTTTGACGCCATTGCATTTCGCCGCCGCGCACAATCACGTGGATGCGTTGAATCACTTGCTGGAAGCTGGGGCGGATCCCACCCTCACGAATGCGAACGGCTCGCCGCCCTTGTTTTTTGCCTGCTACGCGGACGATTCGGATTGTGTGAGACGATTGCTTGAAGTTGGTGTTGATGTGCATGCCGTCAACAAGTTTCGAACCACCGCGTTGATGATGGCCGCGGCATTCGGTCCGGTGGATTCCGTGGAGGCTTTGCTTGAATCCGGTGCCGACCTGAACGCGCGGGACGATGACGATACGTCAGCGCTTCTCTTCGCGGCGAGTTCCAATCGATTCGACCTTGTGCAGCGTTTTATGCAGGATGGTGCCGAGATCTCAGGCTTCGATCTTCAGGAATTCAACGTGTTGATGTATGCCGTGGTCAATCGACGGATCAACGTGATCCCGAGGCTGCTCGAGGCCGGGGCGGATGTCCACGCCACGAGCAAGAGCGGCTATGACACGCTCGGCGTCGCGGCCTACACAGGCTACGACGATGTCGCCCTCCTTTTGCTGGAAGCGGGGGCCGAGGTCAATCATGCGGGTTACAAAGGAAGGACCGCATTGCAGTGGGCGGCAACGCATGGTCATCCGGACATGATCCGCCTCCTGCTCGATGCCGGTGCGCGGCTTGACGATCGTGATTCGACAAGGCACACCGCGTTGATGTGGGCGGCTCTGTATGGCGACGTCGAAACGATGCGCGTGCTTGTGGAAGCGGGGGCTCAACTCAATCTGATCTCCGAGGAAGATGGACATGCCTTGTGCATGGCCATCGTAAGTGGTGATTCGAAAAAGGTGCAATACCTGCTCGATCATGGTGCCATGATCAATCTGGGAACTCGTCAGGGAATGACACCGCTTATGTATGCCGCGATGCACGACCAGGCCAACATTGTCGAAATGCTGCTCGTCTTCGGATCGAAGATAGACCGTCAGGATCTATGGGGTCGAACCTCGCTGATGCTGGCGGCGGAATATTCCACGCCTCGGGCGGTTCAGGTCCTGCTTCGAACGGGGGCGAACCCCTTCTTGACGGATGATGAAGAGGAGACGGCCCTCGACTACGTCAATCATCGCGATGACGACAACATCACGAGAATTACGGGAATCCTCGAAAAAGCGATGCTTGATTAAGTTGATTTGGCAGTGGAAACCGCGATCAGGTCTATGCTGAACTCCATGCCTGATCGCCTCCTGATTCTGTTCCTCCTGCTTGTGCCCGGTGGTTGTACGCCATCGTCGACGGTCAGCCATGATCCTGGGACGGTCTTGAAAGCGGTGAACGGGAACCACCTGACGGATCTCGATTCGCTCCTCGCGGCCGGGGCGGATGCGAACAGCGTCAATCAGGACGGGATCACGGCGTTGATGCTGGCGGTTCGGGCCGGGCACAAAGTGATCATCGAACGGTTGATCGAGGCCGGGGCGAACGTCAACGCCTCAACTCCATCGGAGCGTACGGCCCTGCATGACACCGCCGATTGGGGTGACCTCTCGATCGCGGCGATGCTGCTCGAAGCGGGGGCGGAAATCGAGGCTCGCGACGGGGCGGGCATGACCCCCTTGAATCGCGCAGCCTGGAAAAAAAAGCCCCAACTCATGGCGTTCCTCAGCGAGCAGGGGGCCGAGGCCTGCACGA
>JAPULD010000349.1 GCA_027295365.1 Planctomycetota bacterium | reverse complement strand
ATCAAGCCACCGCCTCCCACCGGGATGAAAACGGTTTCAACGTCGGGACAAGCCTCGACGATTTCCAGCGCCATGCTGCCGTGCCCGATCATGACGTGGCGATTGATCCAGGGATGAATGAACGAATAGGGTTCTTGTTCCCAGCCACGTTCCTGGAGAAACCGAAAGACCTCGCGGGTCGGAACGAGCACCGGTTCACCCCCCAGGGCGAGGACCGCGTCGATCTTGGTTTTGGGGGCCGAGTCTGGCATCAGGCTCCGGGCCGGGATGCCGAAGTGTCGCCCGCACCAGGCGAGGGCCTGGGCGGTGTTACCCGCGCTGACGGTGCTGAGCCCCTTGGCACGCTCCGAGTCCGACAGGCAGGACACGGCGTGGAAAATGCCCCTCAGCTTGAACGAATGAACCGGTTGATGGATCTCGGCCTTCAAGAGAATGAGATCGTCATCATGCAATGGAATCAATGGCGTCCGCGCAATGATGCCATCCATGCCTCTGGAGGCAGCCTCAACTTCATCAAGCGTGGGAGGGCGAATGATGGTCATCACACTTTCGATTCAGGAATTCAGTGGCAGGAGGAAAGGATACGCCATGCTTGACATCCGCTGCTTGAAGTAAAATCGATGAGCGTCGCATCGATGGACGCCTGAGTCGAGAGCCAGGCACTCGCAGGCCTCGTTTTTTGCATGTTGGATCAGCCAGTCAAGCAATTCGCCTCCGTGGCCGGTGGATCGTTGCGTCGAGTCGGTAATCAGATCGTCAACGTAGAGATGTCGCCCCGAGAAGAGATTCTCCTGGATCCGAAAGCCCGCCACCGCGACCACTCGGTCCTCGGTTTCGATCATCGCCAGCTGGTATCCGCCCTCCATCTGCCCATGGATCCGCTCCAGAAATCCATTTTCCTCAAGATGGGGTCGGAGCTGCTTGAGAATCGGGAAACAACGCTGAATCTCCGCATCGGTTTTCGTCAATATGACGGCCATGGCCAAATCTCCCTGCTGACGGGTATTTCCGGTTGAGTGACCACCGGTGGGTCGTTATTTTGGTTTTTGAAGAATAGGTCGTTCTCGACATGGAGAAGAACATGAATTTCAGTGTGCGTCGTCGTTTGATCGCCTCGATCAGTATCGCTTGCCTGTGCGTCACGCCCCTGTGGGCTCAATCAGATGATTCGGAAATCGAACCGACGCTGCCCGATGATTGGGTCAGCCAGATGTCATGGCGCTCGATCGGCCCGGCCAACATGAGCGGCCGCATCACCGCGATCGCGGTTGATGAAAATGATTCAAACACGTATTGGCTGGCGTCGGCTTCGGGTGGTCTGCTCAAGACCACCAACAACGGTGTCACCTTCGAGCACCAATTCGACTCCGAAGCGACGGTCTCCATCGGCGACGTTCAGGTCGCGCGAAGCGATTCAAACATCGTCTGGGTCGGAACGGGCGAACACAACCCACGCAACAGCGTGTCCTGGGGCAACGGGGTCTACAAGTCCGTCGATGGCGGCGCGACGTGGAAACACATGGGCCTGGACAAGATCTTCCAGACCGGCAAGATCGCCATTCATCCCAACGATCCCGACATCGTCTATGTCGGGGCAATGGGACGACTCTGGGGCCCCAACGAGGATCGAGGCCTCTACAAGACCACCGACGGCGGCGAGACCTGGGAGAAAATTCTCTACGTTGACGACAAGACAGGCGTCATCGACCTCAAGATGCACCCGACGGATCCTTACACGCTGATCGCCGCGACCTACGAACGAAGTCGTGATGGATTTGACGGCAACGATCCGGCCACCAAGAACGGCCCCGGCAGCGGGCTTTACAAGACCACCGACGGGGGCGAGAACTGGACCAAGATCACCGACGGCCTGCCTGCCGGCAACATTGGATGCATCGGTCTGGATTACTACCGCAAGGATCCGAATGTCGTGTACATGGTGCTTGAAACAGAGAAGACGGGAAAGCAGCCTGAGAACGCTGCGTTCGCCGGACTCCGGGGTGAAGACGCCGACGTGGGGGCCAAACTTCTGGACATCACCGAAGACAGCCCGGCCGCCGCGGCGGGTCTGAAGGTGGACGACATCGTCATCGCAATGGGTGGCGAGACCGTTCATTCCTGGAGTGATCTTCAGGCCGAAATCCGCAAGCATATGGCCGACGAAACCGTCGGTATTGAAGTGTCACGCGATCGCAAGAGCGTGAACATGGACATCACGTTCGCCAAGATGCCGGGAGCCGACGAGGAGGAAGAAGAGGATCTCGATCCGGCCGAACGCCGGCGTCGTGATCGTCGCAACCGCAGCCCCTTTGATGGGGGACTCGGGGGCCAGCGCGAGAATATGCAGGACCAGCAGGGCGAGGATGGGCACGAGTACGGCGGGCTCTTCAAGTCCACCGATGGTGGTGACACCTGGACCCGCATCAACTCCGTCAATCCCCGCCCCATGTACTACAGCGAGATCCGTGTCGATCCCAGCGACGACAACCACATCTGGATCCTTGGGACCTCTCTTTACAAAACCGAGGACGGGGGCAAGACCTTCTCCTCCGACGGCGCAGGCCGGGGCGTCCACGTCGATCATCACAGCATCTGGATCGATCCCGACGATGGCCGGCACGTTCTGCTGGGTTGCGATGGTGGGCATTACATCACCTACGACCGGGGCGAGAATTGGGAGCACCTCAACAAGTTCGCCATCGGCCAGTTCTACCACGTCACCGTCGGACCCCGACGCGACTACATGGTGTACGGCGGGCTCCAGGACAACGGTTCGTGGGGCGGTCCCAGCCGCACGGGAGATGGCGGCCCCATCAACGCCGACTGGTTCCGAGTCGGGGGGGGCGACGGGTTCATCTGCCTCGTCGATCCGGATGATCCTGATCAGATCTATACGGAAAGCCAGGGCGGCAGCATGTCGCGCATCAACCTGCGCACCGGCGAACGGGGATTCATTCGGCCCCGCGCCCCGCGCGGAACGCGATATCGATTCAACTGGAAAACGCCTTTCATTCTCTCGCATCACAATTCCGAGATTCATTACAGCGCCGGAAACCACGTTTTCCGTTCCGTGAAGAAGGGCGATAACGTCAAGGCGATCTCACCCGACATCACCAACACCGAGGACGGCTCGGGCAGCGCGCTCTCAGAATCGCCCCGTGATGAGAACGTGCTCTACGTCGGAACGACCGACGGCGCGTTCTGGATGACCAAGAATGGAGGGCAGGACTGGCTCAACCTCTTCGATCTCCCCGAGGAAGAGGAGGCTTCGGCTGCCGAAGAAAGCGCCGAAGGTGGACGAGGCGAAGGACCTCGCGCCGGCGGTCGTGGTGATCGTGGCGGCCAAGGCGGACGGGGCGTGCGGGGCCAAATGCTCGAACGTCTGATTCAGGCCGACGCGAATGGCGATGGGATGATCCAGAAGGACGAAGCCCCCGAACGCATGGCTGGCATGTTTGATCGCCTGGACACCAACGGCGATGGCGAACTCGACAAGGAAGAGCTCGAAGCCATCGCCCAACGGATGCGAGGCGGGCAACGACCCCCGGAAACCCCGGATTCCCCGGATTCCCAGGAAGCAGTCTCCGATGAAGCCGCACCCGAAGAAGCCACTGAAGAAGCCACTGAAGAAGTCGCTGAAGAGGTCGCAGAAGTGACGACGGAAGAAGTAACCCCAGAAGAAGCGGCCGATGAAACCAAACCTGAAGCCGAAGCTGAGGAGCAAGCGGCCGAGGAGACGACGGAATCCACGCCCGAATCTGACGAAGCCGACGAGGCGATCGAAGACGTCGTTTCAGGTCGATGGGCCGCCACGCTCATCAATGAAAATATCGAAGGCAATCAGAACGAAGCCACCCTGAATCTCAAGATGAACGAGAAGGGTCAACTGTCGGGCTCGATGGAGACGTTCTTCTCAGAAGGTGAGATCACCGAGGGCAAGTACGACGCAGAGAAGGGCACCATCACCTTCAGCGCCGACATGGGGCAGATGGATTTGGTCTTCACCGGCACCCTCAAGGACAACAAGTTGACCGGTACCGCCGAAGTCGGGGGTGGAGTTTTCTCGATGGGTCTTGAAGCCACGATGGTCAAACCTGACTCGGGCTCCGTGGCGGAGGCCGAGGTACCCTCGGGAACGCCCATGAATGAATTGATGCCGGGTGACACCTGGATCAGTTCGCTCGAAGCCTCCCGATTCGAAGCAGGCCGTGTGTACGTCACCTTCGACGGCCATCGCACCAACGACGATGAACCTCACCTGTATGTGTCCGAAGATTATGGACGCACCTGGAATTCAATCCGTGCGAATCTGCCCACCATGGCCGGCTCAACCCGCGTGATTCGCGAGGACATCGAAAATCAGAATGTGCTGTATCTCGGGTGCGAGTTCAGTTGCTGGGTTTCCATCGATCGGGGCGAGAGTTGGACGAAGCTCAACAACAACCTCCCGACGGTGGCCGTGCACGAGATCGCGATCCATCCCACCGCGGGCGAGATCGTCGCCGGCACGCATGGGCGAAGTCTGTGGGCGATGGACGTGACCGCACTGAGGCAGATGAGCGCCGACACCATCGACGCCAAAGTTCATCTCTACAAGCCCAACGATGGCGTCATCTGGCAGAGTGACCCGGGACGGGGCAACTCGGGCCTTCAGAGTTTCAGTGGATCGAACCCCGAAGACGGCACCGCGATCTTCTATTCACTCAAGAATCGAGCCGCAAGCGTTGAGCTTGAGATCCAGGACATTCGTGGCCGCAAGGTCATTGAATTGGAAGTCAGCGGCGATGCAGGTCTGCATCGGATTCCGTGGGATCTTCGCAAGGCACCACCGCAAGGCAATCAACAACAGGGCCGAAGGCGATTCCGTCGTCGGGGGCCGCTGGTCATGCCGGGCACGTACCTCGTGGTGCTGAGTGTGAATGGCGAACGTTCGGTGCAGGAGTTGACGATCATGACGGACCCGGATGCCCCGGGCATGGACGTCGCCCAGCTCAATCGCCAGGAGATGCTCGAAGCGCTCATGACGAGTGATGAGGATTGACCAGACGCAATTCGACTTCGTAATAAAAAGAACCCTGTCCATCCGGACAGGGTTCTTTCATGGTCGGATTCAATTCTTGTTCAGTAGACGATGGTGAATCCATCAGGCGAAGCGAAGGCCGCCACGGTGCTGTAGGCCGGGACTCCCGCCTGGCCACCATTTTCCTCGAGCATTGGCGTTCCATCGGCGTCGAAGATCTGCCAGGCCAGCGTTCCGCCGCGTCCCCAGAAGAGGCCTTCGGTCCAGACGAGCAGCATGGCCCCGTCGGTTCCCGTGACCAGATGCGGGTGCTTTCGCATCTTGGGTTTGTCGGGGGCCGCGATCGGAGCGGCCACTTCGCCGGTCTTGGAATCAAGGCGGCCAAAGTACACTTGGTTTTTTGTTTCCCAGGCCGCATACACATCTTGATCCTGTTGAGCCATCGATGACGTGCTCATCATGCACTGACCGATTTCCCAGGGGTCGATCTTGGCGTTGGTAAAGGTCTTGCCCTGATCCTTGGACATCAGCATCTGCATGTCCCGGGTCGTGACCTTCCACGCCATGCGATACATCACATAGAGCGTGCCGGCTTGATCGGTGTAGGACTGCAAGGCGCAACAGGCGCACGCACCGGTGGATTGAGGCAAGGCATTGGATTCGGTTTCAAACGTCTTCCCCTCATCGCCGGAGCGAGACACCCAGATGACGCGGCCTTCTTCCCCATGCCCGCCTTTCTCGGGCGCGTGCCAGACCACGTACACATTGCCTTGATCGTCCGCGGAGACGGAGCTGCCTCCATCAAGATGGGGATGTTCACGGATGACGTTGCGTTGGGGTTCGAAGGCGCTGCCATCATCGTTGAGACGCGAATAGAGCAGGGGCGTGGAATCGGTTAGGGCCTTGGGTTCCGCGATGGGCGAACCATTCCACGCCACATGAACGCGATCGTCTTTACCCAGGTCGAAGCTGATGCTGATGGACGCGCTGCCTTCCTGGCTGTTGACGCGGAGGGGTTCGGAAAACGTTTCCCCCCCATCGGCTGAGGCGACGTAATAAATGTCCCCCTGCATGGGGTGACCCGCGAAGTAGACCATGTGCACCTTGCCTTCACTTCCCACCAGGACCTGAGGCTGAATGCCACCATTGGGAACCCGGAGAAGGCGAATGTTGGGGGCCTCCGAAGCCGAAGCTATGGAGGCTCCGGCCAACAGAAAGATGACCAGGAAGCCGATCCGGAACAAATTCGTGACGTGCGATCGCATTGTTTTCCTTTCAATTCTCGGCTCGTTTAGAAGGAAACGGCCAGCAAGAATATAGAGAGACCAGGTACGGAATTCTGCCCTCGGAATGGTGGATTCGATTAAAAAGGGAGAGACATCGAAGATTGCGATACACTGATGTACCGACCAGTGAAGGGATGTTGCATGAGCATACAGGATCTCGAAATTTTGAAAGCGGCGTGCTGTGTCGCGGGGTTGGATGGCGATATCAGCGATCGCGAAAAACAGACCCTGCAAGTGCTCGCGAAGCGGGCCGGCGTGGGGAAGGCATCGTTCGAAGCCATGATTGAGGTCGCCGTCGAGGATGAGGATTACTTCAAAAAGCAACTCGACCTGCTCAGGGGTGATACTGATCGGACGATCAAGACGTTGTTCCAGATCGCGGTGACGGATCGAAAGCTGGGCGCGAACGAGCGAATCGTCATGCAGTATTTCGCGGACAAGCTCGAGATGCCCCCGGAGCGATTCGAGAAAATCCTCGCCGCGGCGGAACGAAGCGTTTAGGACGTGTGATTCCCTTTCGACCCCTCGGAGGCGGATCGAGCCTCTCTTCTTTTTCGCAGCAAGACTTCGGCACGATCGACCTGGGACGGAAGTGACAGACGCTGAAGGCGATATTGCCTCGACCACCACTTGTGATGAATCAGTGTGCGATTGTCATTCGACAGGGCGGCGGGATCACCGATGGCGATCGACAAGGCCCGAGCGGGTGCGCCTTTCATGAACTGAACCAGGCGAATCACGTTGGTGTCGGGCGGACATGAAAAACGAATGTGGACGCAATCGGGGGCGACGATGACATCGTGCAACGTGAAATTTCGGATGGCCGCAACTCGATCGAGGTCGCGAGACACAATCGATCGTTGGACCTCGTTCAGTTCGATGATGGGCCATTTCAGGGCATCACGGCGCCGGGCGGTTTCGAACCGGTCAGGCATCGGCAGTACAAGATAATCGCCATCAATATCGATGGTCATCCCTCGCGCCGGGCCAGGCAGCCAGGTTCCGTAGGCCGGAAAAGTCAGGATGTAATGCATCGCATCCACGATGTGACCGCGCACTTTGATTTAGGGCAATGAACGCTGATACACGATTTTTCCGTCCACGATCGTGTACAGCACTTCGGTTTCAAGCAATTCCCGGGGCTCGATCTCAAGGAGATTTCGATCAAGCACCGTCAAGTCGGCGAGTTTGCCGGCTTCGAGCGAGCCCTTGCTCTCGTCCTCGAAATTCGCGTACGCCGTGCCTAGCGTGTACGCGCGGATCGCCTCCTCGATGGTGATTCGTTGTTCGGGAAACCACCCGCCGGGCGGATCACCCGTCACGGTTTGTCTCGTGACAGAGGCGTACAGGCCGAGCAACGGGCTGATGGGATATTCCGCGGCCGAGGTTCCGGGCCAGTCCGTTCCGAAGCACAGCGTCGCCCCGCTCTCGACGATCGACTTGAAGGCGTACGCCCCTCGACATCGCTCGGCGCCGATGCGTTCCTCCATCCAGCGCATGTCGTCGGAGAGGTGGTAGGGCTGGACTTCCGCGACCACGTCGAGCGGCCCGAGCCGGGCGAAATCCTCCGGCGCGATCACCTAGGCATGCACGAGTCGGAAGCGCCGGGGTTTGAGCCCGTTCTGGGCCTGCAATTCCTCGAGATAGTTCAGGAGCAGATAGTTGGCCTCGTCCCCGATCGCATGGACCGAGAGTTGAAGACCCGCCGCGTCGGCGTCGAGCATGTACTGGAGAAACTTGCCTTCAACGAACTTCCCGTCCTCGTCGGTGACCAGACGGCGCCAGCGACCTCGCAGGTCGGGATTGGAATCGTAGGGCTCGAAGAATCGCGCGCTCGACGTCCCCATGATGCCGTCGATGTGGCCCTTGACGGCGCCGAGCCTGATCCACGCATCGCCCGAGCCGATGTTCGCACCCATGGCTTTCAGCTTGGGCCAGTCGTCGAGTTGGGGACGGAAGTGAACACGCGTGGTCAACGCCTCCCGGGCATACAGTTCCCGAAAGATATCGAGTTGTTCCCAATCGGACATGTCGCTCACGTTCGTGACGCCCGCTTGGGCGATCAATCCCAGGGCATGCTTGCTCTGTCGGAGCCGACGCTCCCGGGAGAGGGGCGGGATGATCGCGTTGAACAGCCGCCCGATCTTGGCGCGGTCCCCGTGGAGGATCCCCGTGACATTCCCGGCTTCATCACGATCGAACGTCACCCCCGGAAGCTCGGGATGACTCGGATCGAGCCCCAGGATTTCGAGCGTCTTGCGGTTGATCGCATAGGCGCTGTTGTCGAATTTGCGAATGAACACGGGATGGTCTCTGGTGATAACCTCGACCCGGGCCATGTCGGGGGTGAAGGGTTCACGCTCTTGTTCGCCCACGCTCCCGAAGGCCCATTCGTCATACGCACCCCAGAAGCCGCCCACGATCCATTCGCCCGCCGGCAGGCCTTGGACGGCCTTTTGCATTCGCTCGACGAAATCCGCCTGCGTGCCGGTCCGCATGATGTTGAAT
>JAPULD010000348.1 GCA_027295365.1 Planctomycetota bacterium | reverse complement strand
CCGGTGTCAGGCTTGAAGGCCGAGGAGGCCCCATGATCGCTTGGCTTTAGGAGCCCATCATTGGGTAGAGGACTCAGGAATGCTGGCAAGGTCGTCATCTGGGATCGTCTCCGAATCTACGGTTCCAAGACCGAAGGTCCGAAGGTCTTCAAGCAATTCCGTTGCCAAAACGATTTCTTCCTGGGATTTAAATTCTCGGAGGATCTTGCTCGCCGATCGCGCCTCCATCGCATCGAGATACGCCACGGCCTGCTGGCGGTGCCCCTGTCTGATGAGTTCCACCAGCAATTGCTTGCCCTGCTTGGCCGGGATTGATTCGTATTGTTGCACGGTTTGCGCGAACTGCTCATCCATTTTGCGCTCGCGATCGGCCCGGGTGGCCTTCTCCCAGCCTGTCCTTTCGATTTCAAAGGCCAGTCGTTCCGCTTCGGTCTGCTGGGTAATCTGCTCGAACTGTCGAGACAGCATGTCGCTTTCCTCCTTGAGGCGGCGGGACACCTGCTGTTCGCGTTGCTGCAACTTGGTCAACTGGGAGAGCTGCTCCTGGCTGGAATATCCGACCGGGACGATCTGAACCTCGTTCAAGGCGGATTCCTCATCGGCCTTGGCCTGGTCCATCTGTACCTGAGTGATGGTCGGGGCGAAAAGTTCACGTACCTGATGCACACGATCCAGATTCAGACGATCCGATCGCCATAACCACCCCCCGAACAACATCAAAGCCAGAAGATTAACGATGGCCAGAAAGCTCATAACAGTCCAGAGTGATTTCATGAGTCAGAGTCCTTTCGAGCCGCGGCGAAAATCGCCAGTTCGTCCATCGCCTCATTCTCGGCCTTCTCGAGCTTCTTACGCCACTGCTCTTCTCTGCGCTCCCGGAGCAATTCGATGGCTCGGCGTTCCTTCGAGGCCTCCAGCAATCCCTGGCGAGTCGCGTCGAGGCGTTTGTGGATGCCCGCCAGTTCAAGCACGACCTTCTGCGTATCGCGCATGACGCGCAACGTGCTGCCCGCTTGATCTCGAAGATCACCCATGCACAAGGTGCCGACCAGTTGATCCTGCATGGCTCGCTTGCCTTCGCTGATCGCTTCCTGTTGACGGCGTATCTTTCGCTCCAATTCAAGACGCTCTCGTTCGATATGGGCGACCTGCCTCTGCAACGTTTCCTCCACCCGCTGACGAGCGCGAAACAAGGGGTCCAAGGTGAAGACGAAACGAGGCATGGATTACTATCCTGGAACGCCCCCGCCCAACGAAGTGAGCTTCTGCTGAGCGGTCGTGGCCAGTTCGATCAGGCGGCGACACGTCATCGGGTAGGACGCGTGCTCCGAAGTTGATTGCATGAGAAATTCGTCATAGAGCGGTTTCAACTCGATCGAAACGTCGCACAGCGGGTTCGAGCCCTGTGCGTACGCGCCGATGTTGATCAACTCCTCCGCCTCGGCATACGAAGCAAGCAGCCGCAACAATTCACGACGCGCCTTGATGTGTTGTTCATCGCACACGTCATCGGCGACCCGCGACACCGAATCGAGCAGATCAAGCGCGGGATAGTGTCCTCGGCTGGCGATTTTTCGGGAGAGGATGAGATGCCCATCAAGCACACCCCGGGCCGCATCGGCGATCGGTTCGGTCATGTCGTCGCCTTCGACCAGCACGGTGTACAGCCCCGTGATCGAGCCCCCATGCTCAATGGCACCGGCTCGCTCCAGAAGCACCGGGAGTTGCGCAAAGACCGACGGGGTGTACCCCTTGGTCGCGGGTTGCTCCCCGATCGTGAGACCGATCTGTCGCTGCGCCTGGGCGAACCGAGTGATCGAATCCATCATCAACATGACATCGCGCCCCAGATCACGAAAATGTTCCGCCACGGTACAGGCCACGAACGCGGCTCTCGTTCTGAGCAAGGGTGATTCATCGCTGGTCGCAACGACCACCACCGAACGCGCCAGCCCCTCGGGCCCCAGTGACTTGTCGATGAATTCACGAACTTCCCGGCCGCGCTCGCCGATCAGGGCGATGACGTTGACGTCCGCCGACGTGTTCCGGGCGATAATCGAGAGTAGCGTTGATTTTCCGATGCCAGGCCCCGAGAAAATGCCGACCCGCTGCCCCTTGCCCAGCGTCAGCATTGAATCGACGGCGCGCACTCCCGTGGGAAGCGGTTCAGTGATATGGCGACGTTGCATCGCGCCGGTCGGCGGCGGAGCCAATGGCCGCGCAACCGTATCCATCGACAACGGCTTCCCATCGATGGGGCGTCCCAAACCATCGATGATTCGCCCCAGCAGGCTTTCCCCGACTCGGACGGTTTGCGCCGTTTGTTCACCGACGACTCGCATGCCGGGGGAAATGCCGACCCCCGTCCCGAGCAACATGATCACGCTGCAATCGCCTTCGAATCCGACGACTTCGCCATGCAGGACACGACTCGGATCCGCATCGGATTGGCGGGGCTGGATCGTCACCAGGGACCCGATGGGCAGGGGCAGGTCTTCCACCGTCAGGCTGAGACCACGCACGGCACGCACTGTCCCGCTGAGCTTTTTTGCTTGAAGCTGCCTCAGGGTCTTGATCTGCTGCGTCATCACCGTCACGACGCATCACCTTCGGATTGATTCGTATTTGTGTTCCTCGTATCAGGCAGGAGTGTGTTGGCGATCCGATCGAGTTGCGTGCGAATCGAGGCGTCGATCTCGCCACTGATGGTCTTTACGATGCAGCCGCCACGTTCCACGCGGTCGGAAGTCGCAATGTCAATGTGCTTGCAACCGGGAATCAGTTCCCCAAGAGCAGGCAAGGCGTCCTTGACTGTTTCCAAATCCTCTACATGAAGCTGCACCACCAACGACGTGGGGCGGCTCAGCAATTCCAGCGAGGATCGAACCTGATCAACCACAATGGAAGGATCCTGCTCAATGCGCCGGTAGACGATTTTTTCTGCAAGGTCAAAAGCAAACGAGAGGATGTCCTCCTCGGCCCGGATCAGCATCGCATGTCGATCGCGCTCCCATGTCTCCAGGGCCTGCTTCCACGTTGTCTCCAACGAGTCGAATTGTTCGCGATACTCCTGGAGCGCCTCGGTGTGGGCCTGGATGGTCCCGGCTTCCTGCCCTTCGATCTTGCCCCTGGCGTACCCCTCGTCGTACCCCTTCTGACCTGATTCTGCCAATCGACGATCCACTTCGGCCTGCGCCTGATCAACGAGTGAAGTCGCCTCGGCCCGGGCCCGCTCCATGATCTCGTCGGCCTGTTTTTTCAGGTCGCCCAGATCGAGGACCACGGCTTTCTTGAGCAGACGATCGGAATGAAAATTCTTGACGATGGCCATGTCTGTGTTTCGCGTCCTTCAACCAAATCAGACCACGAGATCCGAATCGCCGCCCCGTCCACTGATGATGATCTCGCCTGCATCCTCGAGGCGTCGGACGACATCCACGATCCGCTGCTGCGAGGTTTCGACGTCACTCAGCCTCACCGGCCCCATGTACTGCATATCCTCCTTAATGATCTCCGAAGCGCGGCTGGACATGTTGGTGAAGATCTTGTCCTTGAGTTCGTCGCTGGCGGTCTTGAGGGCCATACACAACTCATCGTTGTCGATCTCCTTGAGCACTGACTGAATCCCCTTGTCGTCCACCATGAGGATGTCCTCGAAAACGAACATGAGCCTTCGAATCTGCTCGACCAGATCGGGATCTTCGGCCTCGATGCCATCGAGGATTGATTTCTCGGTCGATCGATCACACAGGTTGAGCACTTCGGCGACGGTCTCCACGCCCCCCACCTTTTCCATGGAATTCTGCAACATGTTCGACAGTCGCGACTCAAGACCCTTTTCCACTTCCTGGATGACCGCGGGATTCGTCTGCTCCATGTTCGCCACCCGCCGGACGACTTCGATCTGTTTCTGCGGCGGAAGACCCCCCAGAACTTCCGAGGCCTTGTTGTGGCCAAGGTGGCTGATGATCAGCGCGATGGTCTGGGGATGTTCATCCTGGATGAACGTGAGCAGCGTCTCCCCCTCGGCCTTCTGGAGAAACGAGAAAGGTGTTTTCTGCACTTGGGCCTGAATCTGATCGATGATCCGATCGGCGACCTTGCCGTCCAGCGAGTCCTTGAGCAGAGCCCGGGCGTAGTCGAGGCCGCCATCCTTCATGTACGCGCTGGCGAGTCTGAGGTTATAGAACTCCGCCACCACCCCTTGGGCAAGCGTTGGCGAGACATCGCTGAGTTGAGCGAGAACACGCGTCAGCTCTTCGATCATGTCGTTGGACAGTTCGCGCAGGAGAATTCCCGCTGTTTCGTGTTCGAGCGTCAGCAGCAGGATGGCGGCCTTGGTGATGCCATCCAGTTCTTCCACTTTCTCGGGCAGTTTCTTGCCGACTCTCATGCCAGTTCAGTCCCGCGTCTTGGGTTTCGCCTCAAGGTGAATTTATTGATGACCATCCGACATCCACTTTCGCAACAGGTGGGCCGCCTCATCGGGCGTTTCCTTGACCATGTTGCTGATCTGCTCCAGCATCTCCTGCCGGCGGACATGCTCCTCGTCGATTTCTAATCCCTCAAGCGCTGGAAAGGTCTCCGCCGCTTCGCCGATCAGGTCAGAGTTCGAGTCGGCCACGGCGGGGGGAATACCAACCAGTTCCTCGGGCGAGGGCATCTGCTCCTGCGTGGTCGCCCGTCGAACCATGAAGAACATCATGAGCAGACTGACCAGGGCGAGCCCGCTGAGGCTGACGTACTTGACCAACCCTTCGCTGAGCCCGAGACTGGCAAGATTCGACGCACCAGAGGCTCCCGAATCGCCATTGCCATTCAATCCGGATCCACCAAATCCGCCCGAGGCGACATCGTGGAACATCGCGACCTCGACCACGCCCGCCGAAGCGCCGTCGGTGGCGCTGGTGTCGATGAGGGGGAGGATGTTCGTGCGGATGGAAGCAATCTCCGCCTGCACGATCGGTTCCAGCGTCTGGGCATCGGGGGGATCGGTGCCTTCGTCCTGTTGGGCCAGATAGATGCTGACGAAGTACGATCGAGGTACGCCGATCGAGGCGTTGATCATCAACGCCTGACCCTTGCTGTCTCGGATATGGCTGTTGGAATTTCCAAACGCCGGAATGCTGGAGGTGCTTGAACTTTCATCCGACATGGATTGGCCAGCGCCGCCCCCCGCGAGCACCGCCCCCGCGTTGGGGCGAACTCCCGCTTCGGAAGGCCCTGACTGTCGAGTGGATGATCGATTGCGGCTGGTTTCCTGAGTGACGCCCAGTTTCGGATTCTCGAAATTCGTCATCTGCTGGATCACCTCACGAGTATCCACCTGGGCATTGATGTTGATTCGCACCCCCGGGATGTAGGACAGCTGATTGAGAATCTTCTCGCGGGTGATCTCTTCCATGGCGACCTTCGCCTCGAGGTTCTTCATAGCCGCCTTGGCGTCTTCGCCCCGGGCTTGGAAGAGTTCCCCCGTCGAGGCGTCCGTCACGCTCACATCCTCGACCCTCAGCCCGGCGTGGGCACTGGCCACGAGATGTGCGATGGTGTCCGCCTTTTCCGGACTCAACCCCCGACCATTGGTCGTCAGGGTCACGGTCGCGGAGGGAGGAATGAAGCTGGAGCCGATGCCTTGCCCCCGGACAGGAACGTCAATGACGACTTTGGCGTTGTTGATGCCCTGGAACTGCCTGATCATCGCGCTCAACTCGTTCATCTTGGCGATGTTGTAGCGCTTCTGGTTCTGCTCCCGACTGCGGAATGGACTGTCGTCCTGCATGAGCTTCTCAAAGTTGATCTGATCGACGGCAAGCAACTGATAGTCGACGAGTTGGGCCAGCACGATCGTGCGCTGATCGGCGGGCACGAGCACTTCGCCCCCCTGTTCCTTGTAGGGAATATCGCGCGATTTGAGAAAGCTCACCGCCTGCCCCTTTCGCTCGGGGCTGAAGTCGGCCGGCAAGTTCAACGGGACCATCGATCGTTGCCCGGCGTACAGGGACACCAGGAACAACGACATCGCGAGGATCACCATCAGCGAACCGATGAGGATCTTCGCGTTGAGCGTAAGCCCTTGAAGTTGGAGTCGTATGGTTTCGAGTAATCGATTCAATGCCTGCATAAGTTCGGCCTCCATGCCTGCAAGCTCGTGGTTTCATCGAGTGCGACGCCGTGCCATCCTGGCGATCAAACGTCACACCCGTCCTTCTTCTCTATCACACCCTCAACTGCTTGACCTCTTCGTAGGCGTCCATCACCTTGTTTCGCACCTGAAGGAGCATCCGAAACGCGGTGTCCGCCTTCTGGGTGGCGATCATAACGCTTTCCAGGTCGTCGCGTCGTCCGGTCGCCAGATCTTCAATCGCTTCCTTGGCATCGTTCTGAAGCTGGTTGACCTGATCAATCTGTTGATTGAGCAAATCCTTGAAGCTCGGCTGGCTCGGATCACGGGTCGCCCCCCCCCGATTCGGAGGGATCATCGGCCCATGCAAAGCGGATGTGTTCCCAATCAGTCCCAGTGGATCAGCCATGACTCGTCACTACTCCTGTCCGAAGACATTTCGTCAAGAAAGCTCGTTCTTATCCATTACGTCAGGATTTGCAGCGCCGAATTGAACATCATTTTCGACGCCTCGATGGCCGTGATGTTCGCTTCGTAGGATCGCGTCGCCTCCATCGCGTTCATCTGCTCGATGACCGCGTCAATATCGGGATACCCGACGTATCCATCCGCGTCAGCATAGGGCGAGTCGGGTTCATACTTCAAACGCAACTCGCCTTCGTCCATCTCGATCGACTGTACTCGGACGCCCATGGGGTCGCCTGAGGACGGATCGCCCGCTGCCAGAATCGCGAATCGCCTTTTGAAAGGCTCATACTCGCCCTCGGCATTGAGGATGGTGTTCAAGTTCGCCAGGTTGCCGGCGATCGTATCCAGCCTGATGCGCTGGGCCACAAGACCCGAAGTCGAAATGTCAAATGTGCCGTACATGTCGTGCTCAAATCACTTTCGTGCTTTAGATCCGCTCTCGGATGGCGGTGTTGATCAGATCCATGCGGCTGCGGAAGAAATCCGCGGCCATCCGGAACGTCGAGGCGTTTTCAATCAGGTCCTGCATGATGCGCTCGAGATTACGATCATTTCCATCGTGAAAGAGAATGTTTTCGCCCAACGCCTGGGGCGTGACTTCAAGTCGATTGTTGCTGAAATCGAGTTCCCTGGTGGACTTCAGATTCAGATCGCCACCTCCGGCTCCATTGGCCTTGCGTCGCTCGTCGATGCCTTCGCCCAGCATGGCCTGGAATGATTCCACATCCAGGTCCGTGGGACGAAACCCGGGCGTGGAGAGATTCGCGATGTTGTTCACGATCAGCGTATGGCGCCTCCCGGCGAACTGCATCAGCTTCTCCAGAGCGGGTATCGCATCCGAATTGGTCACACCATCGATCATGGTTCAAGGCCTCGTGGCCAGCTCCTTCATCAGTCTTCCAGCAAAATCCGATCCGTTTTCGCAAGGGCTTTCAGACGTGTCCACACGCCAATGAGCCGCGCAGATCTTGCAAATCAGAACAAAACGCGCAGATCCTGCGCTTGTCAGAGGGTGGGCGAGACGAGTTCCATTTCCTTCCATTTCTTGAGCTTCAGGCCCAGGGTGCGAACCCCGATGCCCAGAGCCTTGGCGGATTTCTGGCGATGGCCGTTGTTGCTCTTGAGTGTGGCGACGATGGTCTCACGTTCCACATCTTCGAGCGTCTGATCACCGTTGCAGATGATCTTGGGAATATCCGAAACGCCAGTAAATCCTTCATCATGAACCTCGATCATCGAGGACGCCTTCATCGTCGTCGTCGGGATGACCGGCTTCATCACCTGGGCATACAGCCAGGGGGCAATGAGTTCCGCGGAGATGATTTGTTCGGATGTCAGCACCGCCGCAC
>JAPULD010000347.1 GCA_027295365.1 Planctomycetota bacterium | reverse complement strand
GATATGGACCTGGTGAGTCTGGCCAAGGAGGAACTTCCAGATCTCGAAACGCACGCCTCGCAACTCATCGAATCGTTGCAACGCAAACTCGTCCACGCCGACGATCAATCAGTCGGTTCGATCATCCTCGAGATCCGGGCCGGCGTGGGGGGCGATGAAGCCGGGATCTGGGTGGGCGACCTTCTGGAGATGTACCAACGATTCGCCCTGGAAAAGGGTTGGACGTTTGATCAACTCCAGACCTCGCCCTCGGAGATGGGTGGTTTCAAGCAGGCCATTTTCTCACTGACCGGCGAAGGCGTCTGGTCACACCTTGGCTACGAGGGGGGAACGCATCAGGTCAAGCGAATCCCGGCCACCGAAGCCCAGGGACGGATCCATACCTCAACCTCGACGGTCGCCGTACTCCCCGAGCCGGAGGAGATTGAGATCCACCTCGACCCGAATGACGTGAAGGAAAGCATCACGACCGCTCAGGGACCGGGGGGGCAGAACGTCAACAAGGTTGCCACCGCCGTGCATCTCATCCACGAGCCGACGGGGATCGAGGTGCGGATGCAGGAAACAAAGAGCCAGGCCCAGAATCGAGAGAAAGCCTGGAAGCTCCTCCGGGCGCGATTGTACGAACGGCAGAAGATGGAAGCGGATGCCCAAAGAGCCGAAAGTCGCAACAGCATGATCGGAACGGGAAGCCGCGCCGAGAAAATCCGGACCTATCGCTACAAGGACAACCTCGTGGTCGATCATCGAACCGGTGGATCTTACAACCTGGGGGAAGTCATGAACGGGAAGCTGCAGCCGCTCATCGATGAACTGATTGAGCATGACACGGCCCAACGACTGGCGGCGCTCTAACCGTGCACGATGTTTATTCGACGAATTCGACCGTGGCGTCTTGGTCGGTGGCGAAGAGCATAAAAGTCCCATTTCCCTTGTCGCGCCAGACCCAACCGATGTCGGCGGCCGGGTTCAAAGCAATATCGACGTTCCCATTGAGCGGATTAAGGGGGGCTGAGGTCAGATAGTCCATATTAACGAGTTCGGTCCATTGCTGGACCATGAAATCCGGATCCCGCATTTCGACCTGGCGATAGAGTTCAAGGGAACCCCTTAAGGTTTGCAATTGATTCCTGACGCTGGCATCCATCGCTTGCTGCGAAGCGTCGGTGAACTGGGGGATCACGATCGCGGACAGAATGCCCAAGATCACCACCACAATGAGAATTTCAATCAACGTGAAGGCTCGGATCGTCTGCGTTCGACTCATTGAGCGATTCATCGCACCTACTCCAATCGGCCTCGTCTGTGTGGAATGGACCTGATAGGAGTATCAGTTCTTGGCCTGCCGCACACTTCGAAAAAGAGGGGATTTACACATCGCAGTTTGCTCTGGCCCTGCAGCGCCGATAATCAGATCATTTCTATTCTGCGACGTCATTCCCCAAACTCGGACAGAAAAGTCTCATCCGTGGCATACAGAACATACGTTCCATTACCTTTGTCACGCCAAACCCAGCCCACATCGAGCGCCGGGGCATCGGCAATGGTTGTCGAGCCGTTGAGTAAATTGCGTGGTGCCGCCGTCAGATAATCATTCGTGATCAGCTCATCCCATTGCTGTCCCTGGAAATCAGGATTACGGTTGTTCTGATTGCGAAACAGCTCGACCTGTGATCGAATCACCTGCAACTGGCGGGTGGTGCTGGTGGTCGCCGTCTCCCCGGTCGCTTCGGCGAATTGAGGGACGACCAGCGCCGAGACAATGCCCAGGATTGTCACCACGATCAGGATCTCGATAAGCGTGAATCCGATGCGTGATCGCCGGGGTATTTGAAGATCATGCCAAGTCGTTGCTTGTTCTTTCATACTTCAAGCCTTGAATCCAGTAGCCTTGGTTTCCAGCGTTGCCTTCCATTCCCAGATCACAATGTTTGACTATGCTTTACCCAGTTCGGATAGACCGAATCCGCCATCTGTTATGACACCCCAAACATCCAGCAGTACATTCACGCCAACGCCTGACGATCTCATGCTCATCGTCGTCGGGGCTGACTTGAGGTCTGAATTGACGGATCGAATGCTCGGGTATCGGCTGCGTGAACAGATATTGCATTGGCAGGATCAGCGGAAATGCCCCGATCCGCTGCTCCCGGTGGTTTGCACCGATCTGTGGTACTTGAGCCAGGAAGAGCTTCTTTCCCGTCCGACCCTGACGATTGGCGATCCGGAATCGAATGCCGCCACTGCCCTTCTGGCCGACAGACTTCCTACCACGTTTCTCATCGATGAAACCCTGCAGGTTCTGTTCGATCAGACTTTTTCCATCCTCCAGGGCTGTTTGTGGGGTATCAACCATGCGACCACCGCCTCTGCGGTCGATCTTTTCATCGAGCGATATCTGGATGATTACCTTCGTGCCTCTCATGGGCTTGAAGAATCCCCGGAAAGTGAGTCGTGATAAATTCATTCTCCTCTCGACATCAGCAAATCCCGTGATATGCTACACTTACAGCGGATGAGCGTGACGGGCCCCCTCCCGTTCGCCGGCGTTCGTGCGGACTGAATACGTTGACGTGCAGCCGTACGCACAATGGCGCTTGCCAAGGAATCACGCTCATGATTGCGATGACTTCAACACAACAAATCCGATCACTTCAGAGTCGTCGCGAGACTGCGCGACACTCAGGATTCTCGCTGGTGGAGTTAATGGTGGTGGTCAGCATCATCGCGGTGCTGGTCGGCCTGTTGCTGGTGGCCCTGGGCAAGGTCCGCGGGACGGCCAATATCACCAAGACCAAGAATACGATGCGGGAGTTTTCCGCCGCCTGCGATCAGTTCGAGCAGGAGTTCGGACGTTATCCCGGACCGATTCCGGAAACGGTGCTCGCCACCTACACGGGTGGCCCATCGCCGATCAGCTCGACGGAGAACGCCATCCTCGATCTCATGGGTGGGTACCGAGTGCAACGACCGAGCGATGGGGGCACGAGCGCCCAGGATGATTACGATGCCTACAACGCGCTGAGTGGAACAAGCACAATTTCCTTCGGCTCCACAGGCTGGAGTTTGGCCGTCAACATTGCCCGAATCGGAGAAGGGCCGGTCATTGACGGCAAAGCGAGTGGCCCATTCTTCACGCCTGATGAGCAGTCGTTTGCAAACGTCGCAGGCCAGGTATTTCCAGGCGGGGCTTTCGGCGGCACGCCTCCAGAACTGCCTGATCTGCTCGACGCCTGGGGCCAGCCGATCATTTACATGCGTCGACAACGAACACGAGGGCCTTTGGTCAGCGAGGATCCGGATGAGCGACCGCAGTTTCTCATCGCCGGCCTGAGTCCTTACCTGCAGACCCCGGAAGGCATCGGCGCTCTCGGCTTCGATCAGGTCTATAGCGTCGCAGGCAACTCCAGAGGCAGCATACTGTCCAGTAATCTGGGTTTAGACTCAGAATTCAATTACGCGTACATTCTTCGTCATCCGGGTCTGGGAAGCTTTTACGATCGCGATAAGATGATGTCTTCGAGCACGGCCCAGGGAGCCTACGTCTTAATCTCGGCCGGACCTGATGGCATCTATTTTTCTGCGGAAGACGGCCCCGGCGGACCGGGTGACGTCGTGAAAGATCTGTCAACACTCGGAACCGCTGACGCCAATCCCAGCCAGCTCATCGACGAATACGATGACATTCGCGTATTCGGAGGCGGTTGATCATCTTGTCATGTCCTCATGCCGTCATGGATCAAGCCGGAGCCAATCATGAGTCATTCTCGTAAAGCATTCTCGTTGCTCGAACTGCTGCTCGTCATCGGAGTGATGTTTCTCCTCATCTCGATCGCGGTGGTGGCATTTTCGGGCGTTCGCGCCAGCGCGAATCGGACCGCATCGCTCAACGCTCTCCGCCAGATGGCGACGGGGTTCAACAGCTATGCCACCGACCACCGGGGACGATTCATGCCCGGGTATCTGGCGGAATCCGAACTGGAATTGCTCACCATCAAGACCGAAATGCCCAACGGAACGTCGATCGACTTCAGCGATTGCGTATCCGGCGACTGCGATGCCAGTTCCTGGGTCTGGAGACTCTCACCGTACGTCGGGAATGCGTGGGACACGTTCTATCTGGATTACAGCGATAAAAACCTGAAGGAAAAATTGTCACAGCACCTCGAAGGCTCACTACCCATCTACGGCCCGGCCACTGCGAGCGGTACGGAGTTGCCAATCAGTGAAATCCCGTCCTTTGGCATGAACTCAATCTTCATCGGGGGTGATTCGGCGCATGGAGGCGGGGCCATCACGGACAAGAATCCCTGGACCCCGATCGACGCCGATCAGGTACTTGCGGCTACGAGACTCTCGGAGATCCTTAACCCATCCCGAGTCATTCTCTTCGGGGCCTGCATGGCCAGCCCAGCCAGCCCCTATTCCTCAGGCTCGGAGTACAACGAGATCTTCGGTTCAGCCGAGTTGAGAGCGCCGTTTCTTCAATTCGATTCCGTCGGGATGGGAATCGGCGATCCCCAATGGGAGATCGTGGAAGCAACCGGAGGGCTGATCGCAGAGAATGGGGGCAACTTCGACGAAGGCGGTGGCTGGCCAATCGATCGATGGGGTGGCGAACTCGTGCCGGTCGTGCATATCGATGGCAGCGTCGTCGCCGAACAACGAGGGCGCATGGCGAACGACGGCTCGTTGTGGTCGCCCAAGGTGATCAGTCCGGCCCGACAGCAGGACACCGACGGGGGTTGATATTTTCGAGGATGGAATTCCGGGGGTCCGGGGGCGGGGGTCAGGCGGTGGCCGACTCGGTGGCCAGAATGCCCTGCTCTTCCAAGTAGACCAACACGGCTTTCACGGAATCTTGCAGGCTTAGCTCATCGGTCTTGATGCAGAGTTCCGCGTTCTCCGGGGCCTCGTACGGATCGTCGATGCCGGTGAATCCCTTGATCTCGCCGGCCCGGGCCTTCTTGTAGAGTCCCTTGGGATCACGTTTCTCCGCCTCGGCCAGGGAGCAATCCACGTAGGCCTCGATGAAGGGCAGCCCCGCTTCTTCGTGGATCTTCCGAGCCTGATCGCGATCGGCGATGTAGGGACTGATGAAGCTGCTCAAGCAGATCATGCCGGCATCGGCAAAGAGCTTTGAGACTTCACCGATCCGGCGGATGTTCTCCGCCCGATCCTCCGCGGAAAAGCCAAGGTTCTTGTTCATGCCCATCCGAACGTTGTCGCCATCCAGGCGATAGACGTGAAAACCCTGCTGCGTAAGCACCTGTTCCAGCGCGACGGCGATCGTGCTTTTTCCACTCGCCGAGAGACCGGTGAACCAGACGGTGGCTCCCTTTTGACCAAGGTTCTTTTCACGTTCTTCTCGTGAGACTTCGCCTTCGTGCCAGGTGATGTTCGTTGCGATTTGCTTGGTCATGATGAAATGTTCTCGATTGCTTGTGCGTGATTGAATCGGATCAGCCGACACCGACGGTGCTTGTGGCCCACTTGATCAGAACGTCAGCGACCTCGGGCCGACTGAATTCGGCCGGCGGTCGTTCGCCCTTTTCAAGAAGCTCACGAACCTTGGTCCCTGACAGGAACACCTGGTCGCCCTTGATCTTCGGGAAGGTCTTGCCCGACACCATGCCCTGGGCCTTGTTGGACCAGGCGGCGTGCTCGAATTTCAGGATTTCGACCTCGATTTCACCCGGCTCGAATTCATCAAAGATGTTCTGAGCGTCGTAGGTGCCGTAGTAGTCGCCCACCCCGGCGTGGTCTCGGCCCACGATGAAGTGGCTGATGCCGTAATTCTGTCGCACGAGGGCGTGCAGGATGGCTTCGCGGGGGCCGGCGTACCGCATGGCCCCGGGCATGACCGACAGCATCGTGTGATCCGGATGGAAGTAGTGCTCGATGATGGTCTGGTAGCACTCCATGCGGACGTCCGCAGGAATGTCACCCGGCTTGGTCTCACCCACGAGCGGATGGATCAGGATGCCATCGGTGATCTCCTGGGCACACTTGCATAGGTACTCGTGGGCTCGGTGGATCGGATTCCGGGTCTGGAAGGCACTGACGGTCTTCCAGCCACGTTCGGCAAAGGCGGCCCGGGTCTGGGCCGGGGCCAGGCGATGCTCGGTGAATTGCTCACCTGGTTCGTGCTCAGGAGTCACGGTCAGCACGTGGATCGGCCCCCCCACCAGCCATTCACCTTCGTCCATGACCGCCTTGACGCCAGGATGGGCCTCGTCTTCGGTGCCGAAGACATTGGGAATCTCCAGAGCCTTGTCGTGGGCATAGATCTCCTGGACATCGATGATGGCCAAGAGAGTCCCGTCGGCGTGATAAAGAGCCGCCTTGCCCCCTTCTGAGAGGCTCGACTTCGTTTCCTCATCGATGGCCAGCGTGATCGGAATCGGCCAGGCTGATCCTGCTGCCAACCGCTTATTGAGGCAGATAGACTCAAAATCGGCTTTTCCTACGAAACCGGTCAGGGGGCTGAAGGCCCCGATCGCGATCATTTCCAGATCGCAGGCCTGCTTGGAGGAGAGGGTGATACTGGGCAAGTTGCCAGCATCGGCCCGAAGCGAATCAGTGTCGGCGGGAGCCGCGAACCGATTCACCAGAGTGCCGCCATGGGGAGAAATCAATTGAGCGTCAGGCATCGTACTCGTTGCTCCTGAAGAAATTTCGATGCATCTAGGGGGGAGGGCCGATCTTAGCGGTATTGACCAAGTGAGACAAATAGCATTCTAAACAGTTGGTTTCGAACCTATTCCGACGGCCCAATTCGGTTCTCCAGCATCCCCTCATCAACCATTGGGACGGGCCAATTCCATCGACACCGGGGACCCGACCGGAATCAATCTGTTCCAGAGATCTCGTTGTAGAGTGACGTGGAACCGAATTGGGTCAACCATACATCATGCGGATCGGCATCTACACATCCATCGTCGCGAGCGAGCCGGGCTATGAGCGCAACGTCTCGGCGCACATCCAGATCCCGCTCCATTCGGCTCGGCTGTTGCGTGAAGCGGGCCATGACGTCCACCTGATCAGCAATCAATACCCCGAAGGCAAGACGTTGCCCGCCTGTCTCGATCGGGAATTGAAACTCCATCTCGTCACCGACAGCCGAAAACGCCAGGCAAAACTGCGGGGCGGGGCGGCTCGCCACGGCATTCGTCCGTTGGCCCTGTTCCGGCAACTCTCCCAGATCAAACGCATCGCCCGCGAGCAAAGGCTTGAGTTGCTGCATGTCTTCGGCTTCGATCGCAGCGCCCAACTCGCGGGTCTGCTCAAGGCCTTCGGCTTGAAGATCCCCAGCGTGGTCACGCTCATCGGCGACAACATCGCCAGACCCCATGCCCCCCTGTCTCGCTGGCTGCTGGCTCGAAATGACGCCTATCTCTCCGCCACGCGCACCGTCATCGAGGCAGCCAAGAATCACGGATTCGAAGTCCAACACGTGAGTCACGGAGCCGTGCGGCAGTTGACGGACGAGCGGACAGGCGCGGAGGGCGTATCGAAGAATCGCGTGCTCTTTTGGCGCGATCCATCTCCTACCAACGGAGCCGACCTCTGCTTGCGCGTTTTCGAAACGCTCGCCCCGGAATTTCCCGCCATCGATTTCGACTTTGCCGTGCGCCGCTTCTGGAATGAAATCGATGGCCTGGACGAGGCGGCATCCAAGCATGAGAACATTCATGTCCATCGGTTTCCGTATCCGGAGGGAATCACCCTGCCCGACCTCGTCCTTGGATCGATGATGGTGGTCATGCCCTTTCGCGAACTCTCAATCCAGCCGCAACTGGCCATTCTCGAAAGCCTTGCGGCGGGTGTCCCCGTGCTCACCTCCGATCTCAAGTCGAACCGGGAACTCATCCAGGAAGGCATCAACGGAGCCCTCCTGGCCGAAGACGAGCAACCATACATCGACACCATTCGAAGGCTCCTGGTCGACTCTGAACTATGCCAGAAGATGGGAGAAAACGCCGCCCGATCGGTTCAGAGTCACTGGAACTGGGACCGGTACGTGGATGACCTGGTCGATGTTTACAAAGGCCTGACCCCGAAGGACGCACGCTGACGATCGAACGCCATCATGCCGACATCCAGACAGACAACTGAGTCTTCGGAAGCCATCTCGCCCGATCGAGTCAGCTTTCTCATGGTCGGCTGTCAACGGTGCGGCACCACCTGGATCGATGCCGCCCTGCGCGAGCATCCGGAGATCTACCTGCCTCCCCAGAAGCAGACGTATTTCTTCGACCGGAACTACGAATCTGGAATTGATTGGTATCTCAGCCAATACCAAGAAGTTCAACCATGCCATCAAGCGGTGGGCGAGGTCGCCACCGGGTACTG
>JAPULD010000346.1 GCA_027295365.1 Planctomycetota bacterium | reverse complement strand
TGCAGCGAGATCGTCCCGGTGTTGAGCATGTATTCTCCGCCCCGCCGGTCAATGATCGCCTTTGCATCGGCATCGCGTTCGTCGAGTTGGGGCTGCGTGTAGTGCATCACCTCATCGCCATTGATGAAATGTCGAATGCTCTCGCTGCCATTGACTTCGATCCGCAATTTCACCCATTGATCGCCGCGATAGGTTTCTGATTCTGCGTTGATGCAGTGATGCAGATCCAGTTTGCCTTTGTAGACGACGTTTGTGCCCGGCGTGCAGAGATTGCCCGTCGTGCGCTCACCATCGCCGACCTCGGGGGCTCCGAGCATCTGCACTTCGATCGAGACCGGAAAATCCTGATCAATCCGCATGGACGCAGGCGACTGGCCGTGGATCATCACGCCATTATTGCGAAACGCCCAGCCTGGGCCTCCTGTGACCTGCTCACCGACGAAGCGATACTCAAGTTCAAGGATGTAGTGATCGTGTTCATGCTCGTAAAACAGATGACCGAACTTGTTGTCAAACGAATCATAGTCTTCGTAGGAGACGACGAGGACGCCCTCGCGAACCCGGAAGGTGTTCTTGTAATTTACCCCGAGCTCTTCACCGGAAAACTTGGGCGTCCATCCATTCAGGTCTTCGCCATTGAAGAGGACTATCCATCCATCGTCAAACGTGTTCGCTGCCGAGGATGAAGATGAGTAACATCCTGCGGTAAGGATGAGTGCCAGCGCAGCGATGCTCAATACGCGAGGGAATCGTACTTTCATCGCCCCACGCCTACCGGTGAAGCAGGTTTTTCTACGACGCGGAGAAGCGGAATTCATGCTGGGTCTTCCTGTAAGAGCGTGAGTTAAAGAAGGAAGCGAGAGCGTCAAAGCATATCTCGGAATGCCTGAACTTGCCCGGCAAACTCAACCGCCGCTCTGGATCGACTCGAGTTCCGCCCATCGGGCATACAGGGATTTGACGCGATCCTGAGCCTTCGTCAAAGCCTCGAATGTTTCGGTCGCCTTGACATGATCTGAAGCCAACGCCGGATCTGCGACTTGCGCTTCAAGGTGCTCGACCTGAGCCTCGACTTCGAGAATCAATGCTTCCATGCCCTCATACTCGCGCTGATCGTTGTAGGAAAGTTTGCGGGTCGTGGGCTTTGCTTTTTGCTTCTTCTTCCCCGAGGCTGCTTGCACTTCATTCGACGAGGCCTCTTTCTTGCGATAATCGTTCCACCGCTCGTAGGTCATGAACTTCTTGGCTCCCCCCGCATCATCGAGGCCAAGGTATTCCGTCGCGATCCGTTCCAGCATGAAGCGATCGTGCGTCACGAAGACGATGGCCCCCGGAAACTCAAGCAACGCTTGTTCGAGGACTTCCAAAGAAGGAATATCAAGGTCATTCGTCGGTTCGTCGAGCAGTAGAACATCCGCAGGCTCAAGCATCAGGTTGGCAATGAGCACGCGGGCCTGTTCGCCCCCCGAGAGGTTGCCGACGAAGGTCGAGAGCTGGTCCGCCTCGAACAGAAAGCGCTTGGCCCATCCCGTCACATGGACCATCGTTCCCCGATAGTCCACCATGTCGCCACCCGGGCAGAGCGCTTCCTGCAGGGTCTGCGTCGCCACGAGCGTATGTCGATGCTGGCTGAACATGACGACCCGCAGATCCGAAGCCTTTTTGATCGTCCCGGTGTCTGGCTCAAGCTCGCCCCCCATGAGCCTTAGAAGCGTGGTCTTGCCCGAGCCGTTCACCCCCAGGAGTGCGATGCGCTGGCCCGGAGAGAGCACGAGCTCGATCGACTCGAACAGTTGCTTGTCGCCCATCGACTTCGACACGTTGTGCAGCGCGAGAAGTTTCTTTGTCTTTCGCTCGGTGGTCTGAAAATCGATCGTCGTGGTGCGCATCGGGGCGGCGTTGCGATCCTTAGTCGCCTTCAACTCCGCGCGTCGCCTCGTCGTGTCGTCAACCTGAGTCTTGTTGCGAGTCTGCCTACCTTGGATGCCTTGTCGAAGCCAGGCGGTATCGCGACGCACCCTGTTGGCCAGAGCCGACTGCTCCGCGATCTGGGCATCGAGAAAAGCTTCCTTGCGTTGTACGAACTCTGTGTAGTTGCCACTGACCTCGAACGACCCGCCCGGATAGGCAGGCGACAACTCAACAATCCGGCTCGCCGAATTTTCGAGGAACTTCCGGTCATGGGTCACGAAGATCATGGCCATCTGGGCCTGACGCACGAAACCTTCGAGCCAGAGCACGCCTTCCAGGTCGAGGTGGTTCGTCGGCTCGTCGAGCATGAGCACATCGGGATCCTGACTCAGCGCGCGGGCCAGGGCCAGGCGTTTACGCCATCCACCCGAGAGTATGTTCACCGGGCGATCGAAATCTTCGAACCCGAGTTTCGACAAGGTGATCGACGCACGCGTCTCGCTGTCAACCCGGTCATGATCATCCTTCTCGAGTTGCGCGGTCACTGCCGACATGATCGTCGCGTCATCTGCGAACAAATCATCCTGCTCGACGTAGACGAGCTTCAGGTTCCGCTTCCTGATGACTTCGCCTTCATCGGAAAAATCCAGATCCGCGAGAATCTTGAGCAAGGAAGACTTGCCGGCCCCGTTCGGTCCGATGAGCCCGATGCGATCGCCTTCGCTGACATGGAATGAAATACCCTCGAACAGGATGCTCGATGGGTACGACTTCGTCAGGTTCCGGGCGGAAAGGAGCGTGCTCATGGGTGGATGGGGCGTCCGTACTTCATGGAGAGTGAAGATCGTAGGCCGGGAGGGCCTCGGGCTCGACAGGTGGACGAAGAGAACTCCACTTGGCGATCACCATGAAACGGAAGTCCCAGTACAATCAAAGTCTATGGAGTCTTGGCCAAGCACAGGAGGCATCATGCCCGAGCCATCGAGAGGCACACTGTTCGTCGTCGGGGGAGCTGAGGACAAGGAGCGCGGCAAGCTCATCCTCCGTCGCTTTCGAGATGCCGCGGGCGCGGACAATGCCCGAATTCTGGTCGTCGCGACGGCTTCTTCGATGCCAGAGGCATTGCTGGCCAATTACGAGAGCGCATTCAACGAGTTGGGCGTGGCCGATCTTCGCCTGACTTACCAGGAACAGCGGGCCGACGCCCAGGATCCGGACCTGATCGAATCTCTACGACAAGCCACGGGGGTCTACTTCACGGGGGGCGATCAACTCAAGCTCGTCACCACGCTGGGCGGAACGGGATTCGCCAGCGCCCTGCACGACTGCTACCGATCGGGTCTGCACATTGGCGGCACCAGCGCCGGAGCTTCGGCGATGAGCACCGTCATGATCGCGCGTGGGCGGGGACGATCCGCCCCCCGGCTCGCCTCCGTGCGTCTGTCGCCCGGGCTGGGCATTCTCCGACGGGTGATCGTCGACCAGCATTTTCAGGAGCGGGACCGGATCGGTCGGCTGATGGCGGCAGTCCTTCGCAATCCTTATATGCTCGGGTTTGGCATCGACGAGGACACCGCCTTCATCGTGTCACCCGAGGGACGGGTGGAGGTCCTGGGCAAGGGTACACTGACCATCGTCGATGGGGCCGATCTGATCGGGTCGAGCATCGCCGAAGTGAAGGAACATCAGCCCATCGCGTTCGCGGGCATCAAGGTTCATGTCTTGGCCACGGGCTGGGAATTTGATCTTGGATCGAGAACCATCTCCGTACCTCACCCCCACCGACGTCAGGACGCCCCGGCCTCGAAACTCGTGGCCACGACCACTCTCTCTGAAGGAGACAAGGGATGAAGCTGCTCACCATGAGAGCGCTCCGCGGACCGAACATCTATCACCACAAGCCTTGCATCCTGATGAAGATGGATTTGGAGGATATGGAGGAAAGGCCAAGCAACACGCTTCCTGATTTCAGGACGCGACTCGAAGCGATCATCCCCACGCTGTATGAGCATCGATGCAGCGTCGGCGAACCGGGGGGGTTCTTTTCCCGGGTCGATGAAGGCACCTGGATGGGTCACATCATGGAACACGTGGCCATCGAGCTGCAATGCCTGGCCGCGATGGAGGTCGGGTATGGACGCACGCGCGAAACCTCGACCCCGGGCGTCTACACCATCGTCTACCGATACATCGAGGAGCGGTCCGGCATGTATGCCGGCGAACAAGCCCTCGAACTGATCGAACATCTCATCGCGGGCACCGAGGATCAGTTTGATCTCGATGCGGTCGTCCAGCGACTCAAGGAATTGCGAGAGCGATATCGTCTCGGCCCCAGCACGCAGAGTCTCGTGGACGAAGCCATCCGCCGCGACATTCCCTGGGTTCGTCTGAACAATCGCTCGCTCGTACAACTCGGGCATGGACGAAGCCAGAAACGAATCCAGGCCACGACGACGAGCGAGACCTCGATGATCGCGGTCGAGATCGCGTGTGACAAGGAAGCGACGAAGTCATTGCTCGATGACGCCGGGGTTCCCGTCCCCAAGGGCGAGGAGGTGCGTACGCTCCGCGGCGCGCTCGACGTGGCGCACGACATCGGCTTTCCGGTCGTCGTCAAGCCCAGCGATGGCAACCATGGCAAAGGCGCCACGGTCGGGATCACCGACGATGAACATCTCGAACTCGCTTTCGACGCGGCCAAGGCGTTTTCAAGCTACATCATGGTCGAGCGTCAACTCGAAGGGCATGATTTCAGGGCTCTCGTCATCGATCACCAGTTCATCGCCGCTGCCCATCGCGTCCCGGCCCATGTCATCGGCGATGGCAAAAAGACGATCACCGAGCTCATCGACGTGACCAACCAGGATCCGCGCCGGGGGTATGGGCACGAGAACGTGCTCACGGAGATCGAAGTCAACGCGATGACTGAGCGCGTGCTCAAACACCAGGGGTTCAGTGTCGATTCCATTCCGGAGAAGGGCCGGACAGTCGTCTTGAAATCCACCGCCAACCTCTCCACTGGGGGGACGGCCGTTGACATCACGGAGCAGGTCCATCCCACCAACGTGGCGACGTTCGAGCGGATCAGCCGCATCATCGACCTCGACATTTGCGGGATCGACATCATCGCCGACAACCTGCACGAGCCCCTGTCCGAATCCGGGGGCGGCGTGATCGAGGTGAACGCGGCCCCGGGATTCCGAATGCATCTCTCTCCGAGCGAAGGGATCGGTCGCAACGTGGCCGAACCGGTGCTCGACATGCTCTTCCCCGACGGCGCAGACACGAGGATCCCCGTGATTGCCGTGACCGGCACGAACGGCAAGACGACCACGACGCGTCTGCTCGCGCACATCATGAGAAACCAGGGGCGCAAGGTCGGCTTCACCACCACCGATGGCGTGTACATCGACGGGAATTGCATCATGAAGGGCGACATGACGGGGCCCTTCGCGGCCAGCGTCGTGCTCAAGGATCCCACCGTGGACTATGCCGTGCTCGAATGCGCCCGGGGCGGCCTGCTGCGGCGCGGTCTGGGCTTCCGCGCCTGCGACATCGGCATCGTCCTCAACGTCGCGGAAGATCATCTTGGTCTGGAAGACATCGAAACCCTGGACGACCTGGCCCGGGTCAAGCGAGTCATCATCGAGATCGTCCGGCCCAGCGGATGGGCGGT
>JAPULD010000345.1 GCA_027295365.1 Planctomycetota bacterium | reverse complement strand
TCCTCTCAACGATCCTGGGGCCTATCCCTACGACCCGCCGTAAATCTTCGACTTTGTCGTAGGGTCCACGGAGCTTACGGTCCTCGGCAATCCGTCCCGCAAGGCTTGGACCGATCCCGGGAAGCAGGGACAATTCCGACTGACTGGCGACGTTCAGATCGATCCGCAAGAGAAGCCCCATTGATTCCAAACTCGTTTGAGAGGGAGTGTTCCCGGAAGAAGTGATGCCTCTGCTTTCCGTTCGTGTCCAGCTCAGAATCGTCAAGGCGATCAATCCCATGGCCAGCAACGTCAGGAGAGGCGTCGTTCCAGGGATGTTCTTCTCAACCGGTGTCGCTATCTGAGTTTTCGATTGGGCTTTCAACTTCGGTCCGCCTAGGTAGCTTGAGCTTGCCGAGTGGTGATCGCAATCGTTTGCGAACCTCGCCGATCCGCTTGAAAGATGGTTTGACCTGGCCGGCGGCATTGATGAGTCCGGCGCCGTCGAGCAAGGCCCCGTCGTGATCCACCATGTCGGTCCAGAATACGGACTCCACGAAAGGCTTTGACATCGACAGCGCGAATACCTGAGTGATCCATTTGGACTGCAGACTCGGGCTCCAGGCTTGACGCCACCAGCCTCCATGGTCATCCACCGTCGTACTTGGCACTCCCATCGCCGAGACGAGAATGGGCAAATCAAGCCAGTAGAACCGATCGAGCAACGCGCTGATCTGCATGATGTCGCGTGTCTGCATGCCTCGATGATTGCAACCAAACAAGAGTTGCACTCCCAGAGCGTCAAGCCTGATGCCTTCCTGCATGATTCGATCGATGAATGGCAGCGGAGCCATGGAATCACGATTGACGACCCTATACTCTCCGAAGGGACGGGTCAGTTCAATCATCACCCGCGCCCCCTTCCGGGCCTGACGCACGTGAACCGAGACCATGCGTACCAGATCCACCATCTGTTCAACCGTGAACTCAAAATTGTCATTGACATTGATGCCAGAGGCGACGTTCCAGATGCCCACGACCGACTTGTATCGATCCACGACCTGCTCGATGTAGTCGTAGGTCTGGTCTCGTGTCGAATCGAAATCATGCTTCCAGACATCCATCCATTCAGGCAAGGCTTCCTTGGAATAATCCATCAACGGCCCGGCGACGATCGGCTTGCCAGATTCCTTGGCCCAGTCCATCCACTTGTCCAAGGCATCCCAGCGATAACGTCCTTCCTTGGGTTCCACATCGCGCCATCGGATCGGCACGACGATCACGTCGAACTCGGGCTTGAGCATTTCCCGGATCTTGGGTGAATCGATCTCGGGGCAGATTCGAACCCCCAGCGTGGTCGAGCTGGCCGCCTTGCTGCCATATCGACGATGCAGCAAGAGGTCGGCATGAGCCAGGGCGAGCCGCTCCGAGGCCTCGATTCCGTGAATCAGCGAAAGCTTGGCGGCTTGATCGGCCACTCGCGGATCATCGGTCGTGATCGACTCGGTAAAGAGTCGGCGGGCCTCTTCCCAATGCTTCAGGGCCGGGTGCTCGGCGCTCAGATCAAACATCTGCCATTCCTCACTCTTGGTGAGGAACAGTCGGATGCGATTCCGAGCCAATTCAATGGATAAGGAATAGGGTTTTTGCCGTGGAGGCAGCAAACACGTCTGCAGCATGAAGCGGCCGATGGTCTCGGTTTCGAACTGTGTGCAGAACGCAAGAGCATCGTTGGGAGGCCCCTGGCATGTCACAATGCCATCTTTGAAGGTCACCCGCCCTTTGACCGGCAAGCTCTCCGGACCCAAAAGATAGGGGTTCACCAGCGACCAGTGCGAATCCAGGCCGTTCTTGTCATAAACCGTAAAACGTAACATGAATCGACTTCGAATCTGGGGCCAGGCGGGACAACCGTTCAAACCCGCAGGATTCGCTCTCTATCTCCTTGTCAGACCATTGTTGCGGGTTTTTTCCCCAACGCAAGCCGAGTCCATGTCAGAAGATAGGCCTATGGCTACCCTCCGCATTGAGGAGTGCTACACTCGGGCCATGACGACCATGACCACCAACGATTCCACTTCTGTCTATAAGACCGATCTACCTCTTCCGGGCCGCCGCCAAGGCAAGGTACGGGACATCTACCAGGTTCCAGCCCCGGAGGGAGCCCAGCCGGGGTCTTCAAATCCGGGGGTATTGATGATTGCCACTGATCGCATCAGTGCGTACGACGTGGTGATGCCCAATCCCGTCCCGGGCAAGGGTCAGATGCTGACCCAGATCAGCACGAAATGGTTCGAGTTCATCCGGGCCAAGGGCATTATCGCCGACCACCTCATCTCGACCAAACCCGAGGATGTGCCGGGTCTTGATCCCCAGCATTACCCCCAACTTGAGGGGCGAATGATGTATGGCCGAGCCGCGGAGGTCCTCCCGGTGGAATTCGTCGTCCGGGGCTACATCACAGGCTCGGGTTGGAAGGATTACAAGAAGACCGGAGCCATCTGCGGCATCCACCTACCCGAGGGATTGCAGGAATGCCAGCAGCTTCCCGAGCCGATCTTCACGCCCGCAACCAAGGAAGATGTTGGCCATGATGAAAACATCGACTTCGAGAAGGCTTGCGAGATCGTCGGTCGCGACGTGATGGAACGTCTCCGCGAAGTCTCGTTCCGCATCTACAACGAAGGCGCGGCATATGCCAGGGAGCGAGGCATTATCCTCGCCGACACCAAGTTTGAGTTCGGGTATGCCCTGGATGCCGAAGGCAACCGCACCGACGAGATCATGCTCATCGACGAAGTGCTGACGCCCGATTCATCACGCTTCTGGCCCGCCGAGGATTATGAGCCGGGCCACGATCAGGACAGCTTCGACAAGCAGTACGTGCGTAATTACCTGACCACGATCGTAAAAGCCGGCCAGTGGGACAAGACGCCCCCGGGACCCGAACTGCCCGAGGAGATCGTGACCAACACGCTGAAGCGATATCAGGAAGCGGCCCATCGGTTGTTCGGCTGAATTCAATAGACAAGACGATTCCGAAAAGTCTCACCTTCGAGTGAGACTTTTATTCATTAAAATAGGCGACAGGCGAAACTGGGATCGCCTGCCGCCCGGAACGAATGGCCCCTTCCTGGGCCATTCCTCACGTTGAATCCAGAAAAGGCTCCGGAGCGAACTCCGGAGCCCCGTCGAAGTGATCGACATCCCCCCATCACAGAAGGAATTCGAGCACATGAAAACAACCTCTCGGTAAGGAGGATCGGGGATCTACTGGGTATTCAGCGCCTTGAGGATTGCCCCCATGTCCTTGCCACTGATGATTCCATCCTTTTTCAATGCGACCAGAAAATGTACGACATCTGAGGTTGAGGGATCGCTCGCAAGAAGGGGCGCGATTAGATCGGCGATCGTACAACCATCATCCAGTAGATCGTTGACAACCCCCGAATCGACACCATTGATGATGATGGTCGGACTGAGATCAGAGTCCGGACAAGGACATCATTACTACCTTCACGTGTTGAAACATGGATGCACTCCTTCTGTGCTGGGCGATGGTGAATCAGCTCACCGACGCTGGATTTCGGGCCGCGATTCTTTGCAGCCGCCCGGAAATGCACAGGAATTCAATCGAAGGGACAAAAATAAGCTCGGTTTTCTTAGTTTCTGCGTTTTTGAACTTACAAACCCGGTTCTCGATCATTTACAATGACCCCGCCGGGCCGTTGGAAACTCCGGCGATCAACTTAGGTACAGGGAGAACTAACCTTGTCCGTTGTCGAGAAGGCCACGCTTGTCCTGACCGAACTGAGCCATGGAAATGGCTCCGCTGCGGATCGACTTTTCCCTCTGGTCTACGACGAGTTGCGAGTTCTCGCCAAGGCGTACCTGCTTCGCGAGCGAATCAATCACACCCTCCAACCCACCGCCCTCGTCCACGAGGCCTATCTCCGCCTCATCAACGAGACCCGCATCGACTGGCAGGGCAAGTCGCATTTCATGGCCATCGCGGCCCGCTGCATTCGCCAGATCCTGATCAACCACGCCCGCGACCGTCGTGCCGCCAAGCGTGGCGGCGATGTCCAGCGTTACACCCTCCACGAGGAGGACGCCCCCGACGAGGATCGCTCGGTCATCGATCTCATCGACCTCGACGAGGCGCTTTCGGAACTCACTCAGCGCGATGAACGCCAGGCCAACGTCGTCGAGCTACGCTATTTTGGCGGCCTGTCCGTGCAACAGACCGCTCTCGTGCTCGACGTCTCACCCGGCACCGTCAAAGGCGACTGGCGCTTCGCCCGGGTGTGGCTGAAGGAGCGACTCAGCCCGGAGCCCCTCGGATGAGAGCCGGACATCATGCACAACTCGTCGATCTCTTTCAGGCGGTTTGCGATCTTGATCCGGATCGACGGGCCGCCCGGCTCGATGAACTGTGTGACGGACAAACTGAACTTCGCGCCGAAGTCGAGGCGCTGCTGGCCCGTGATGCGAAAGTAACGGGTTTTTTGAAACAACCCGTACTCAAGTCGCCTCTGGAAGAAGTACTCCCCGATCAGGCGAAGCAGTTTCTTGAAATCAATGCGAACTGGGACCCGGATTTGGCGCTTGAGATCGGACGAAGATTTGTCGAGCGTGTTGGCGGCTTTGAGATACTCCGTCGGCTCGGCGAGGGCGCGATGGGGCTGGTTTTTCTCGCCCGGCAGCATCATCCCCAGCGAACGGTCGCCATCAAGCTGATCCGCCCCGGCATCGCCAACCGCAAGATGATCGCGCGATTCGAGCGCGAGGCGGTTATCCTCGGACGGCTCCAGCACCCGGGCATCGCCCAGATCTACGAGGCCGGCACCGCCGACACTGGCGAAGGCGCCCAGCCTTACTTCGTGATGGAGCATGTGGCAGGCCGGACCCTGCTCGACTATGCCGAGTCTCGTTCGCTGAGCACACGCGATCGGCTCTCTTTGTTGGTGAAGATTTGTGAAGCGGTGCATCACGCCCACCAGAAGGGCATCGTGCACCGCGACCTCAAACCCGACAACATTCTCGTCACCGAAGGCGGTGCGCCAAAGATTCTCGACTTCGGCGTGGCCCGGGTAACGGATTCCGATGTCCAGACCACGACCCTGCGCACCGACATCGGCCAACTCATCGGGACGGTGCCCTACATGAGCCCCGAGCAGGCCCGGGGAAACAGCCGTGAATTGGACACCCGCAGCGACGTGTATGCGCTGGGCGTGGTGGGCTTCGAACTCCTCAGTGGACGCCTGCCCCATGATCTGAAGGGAAAGAAGATCCACGAAGCGATCCGCATTATCCAGGATGACGATCCCCTTCGACTTAGTTCATGCGACCGCACGTTGCAGGGCGACGTTGAGACGATCGTCGCCAAGGCCCTGGAGAAGGACCGGGAACGGCGGTATTCGAGCGCCTCGGATTTTGCGCAGGACATCGTGCGATATTTGCACGAGGAACCGATCGCCGCCCATCCCCCCAGCACGATCTACCAGATCCGCAAGTTTGCGAGGCGCAATCGTATGCTCGTCGGAGGCACAAGCGCGATCATCCTTGTGCTCGTCATATCGACCATCGTCAGCCTGCGGTTTGCCGCCAATGCCTCACGTCAACGGGAACAAGCGCTTCTACAAACATACATCGCAAGCATCACGGCGGCCGAATCGGCCCTGGACAATGGTTCGGTCGCCCAAGGCCAGGTGATGCTCGCCCGCGCCCCCGAACACCTGCAGGGCTGGGAATGGCAGTATCTGGCCAACCGATTCGATCAGAGCATGATGACGCTGGAGGGGCATGGATTCGTGGTCTGGGAGGCAGCATTCTCGCCGGACGGCGCGAGGCTTGCGACGTGCGGCGGTGATGCACTCGTGCGCATTTGGGACGTCGAGACTGGACATGAACTCCATGTGCTGAGTGATCACGAGGATCGCGTGTTCAACATCGCCTACAGCCTCGGAGGGGATCGGCTCATCTCCACCTCGGCCGATCTGACGATCCGTATCCGCGATGCCAATACCTATGACACGATAGCCATCATCGACGATCATAAGTCTCCAGTGCATGGCTTGGCCATTTCCCCCGATGATCGATGGCTGATCACGGGCGACTCGGATGGTCGTCTGGTCAAACGAGAAGCGAGAACCGGTGAAATTGTACGTGAACTCGAAGGGCATCAGGAGTGGATATGGGACATCGCGTTTATGCCAGATGGCACCCATTTTGCCACCGCTTCCCAGGACAACACCATCAGGATCTGGAATGCCGAATCGGGCGATCGCATCGCTGAGTTACGTGAACATACAAATGAGGTCGTCAGCATCGCTTTCTCTCCGGACGGCAAGCTGCTCGCATCCGGATCACGCGACCATGACGTGTGTCTGTGGGACGCGAATACGTTTGAGTTGGTCGCCACACTTGAAGGACACACCGACGTTGTCGGGTGCGTCACCTTCTCGCGCGACGGGCGTACTCTCGTCAGCGGCGGCTGGGACAGGATGATTCGGTGTTGGGATGTCGCCAGTCATGAGCCTATCGCCGTCCTGAGCGGCCATGACAACTGGGTGAAGACCATTGCCTTCTCCCCGGATGGACGCAGGATTGCATCCTCCGGTTTCGACCCTACCGTCAAGCTCTGGGACACGCGGATCATTCGTGAAGTCTTCGCGCCACGAAAGATTGACGATGCTTCCCGGCTTACTTTCGCCCAAGACGGCCGCATCGTCGTTACTTCCCCCGACCATCGGAGGATCCGGATCATCGATCCACTCACAGGTCGGACTGATTCGGAAATACTGGCCCCCGAGAACGGCGGGTGGTTGGCATGGAGCCCGTATGGCGTACCGATGCATCTCCCCGGCGATATCCTCCACATGTGCGACCCCATCACGGGAGAAGTTCGTTTCGTTCTCGATAACGTGTACTCGGGGAGCTCCTTCAACAGTACCGAAGTATATTTCACCCTGCTCAGATCGGATTACAGTGTCGATGTGTTTGACACGGAGACTGGCCGTCGGATCGTGACCTGTTTGAACTTGAATGCAACGGCCTTAATCGCGGCCTTCAGCTCAGACAGTCAGAATCTTGTGATCGGCGGCGGGAAGGACAATAACAACGCCGATGTCTATGAAGCACGGTCCGGCACCCTGGTCAAGACACTTCCCCATAGCCTGACCCCGAGATCGATTACGTTCAGTCGTGATGGCACCCTCATGCTGACCGGTACGCACGATTACAAAATGCACCTCTGGCGCGTTTCCGATTGGACGCACCTCATGTCCTACAAAGGCAACGATGCCATCCTCAGCCATGGCCTCGCGTTCAGCCCCGACTGCACTCGAGTCGCGTCAGCGGGTGGTAACGGCATAGTTCGGGTCTGGCGTATCGACGACCCCGAGCCAATTCTGACCATACCGACCGGGAACGGGGTCACGCGATCGCTTGAGTTCAGCCCCGACGGGTTCTTGCTCGCTCATGGCGGCGATCTCGGCGCGACGATCTTCGATGCCATGCCCCCGATGAAACGATTCAACCTGCTTCGAACGTCGGACCGTTGAGGATGAGTGTGTCTCGTAATCGAGAATCAGATGTGATCAACGCTCCGCCGCATCAACGGTATTGCGCAACAGCATCGCCACTGTCATGGGCCCCACACCTCCCGGCACCGGGGATAGATGACCCGCGACGGTCTTCACGTCGTCGAAATCGACATCCCCAACCGTCCGCATCTTCCCGTCTTCGCCCTTGATGCGATTGATGCCCACATCCACCACGATCGCTCCCGGCTTGACCATGCTTGCTTTGATCAAGCCCGGCACCCCGGCCGCGGTGATGAGCACATCGGCTTGCTTGGTGTATTGATCGCGATCCCGAGTGTTGATGTTGGTGGAAATGACCGTCGCTTCGGCCTGCATGAGCAGCACCGCCAGGGGTTTGCCCACGATGCGGCTCGCCCCCACTCACACACACACCGCCCCCGTATGTTGGACCCCCGTCGATTCGATCATCTCCATGACCGCCAACGCAGTGCAAGGCACCAGGCTGCGACGGCCATAGACGACGTTGCCGATATTGGCGGGATTGACGCCTTCGACATCCTTGTTCACCTGGATCAGTGTTTGGATCGTGTCGGCGTCCATGGAATCCGGAAGGGGCAGGTGAACCATGATCGCG
>JAPULD010000344.1 GCA_027295365.1 Planctomycetota bacterium | reverse complement strand
CCCGTTTGTGGCTTCCAGGTTGATCCCGCCTCCGGTGGTCTTGGTAACCGTATCCACTGCAGTCAGGTCGTTGCCTGCCTTGAGTTCCTGGGTCGTGCCGCCGCCTCCGTTGAGGGTGACGGCTCCCGTGAACGTCGCGTCGTTACCGGCATCGACGTTCCCGCCGATCGTGAGGGTGGAGTCAAACGTGGCATCGGTTCCGGCGTCGATGTCGCCTCCGACTTCCGCGGTTCCTTCGAAGTTCACGAAGCCATTGGTCGCGTCGACGTTGCCGGCGATGATGGCTTCGGCCTGGAAATCGATGTCGGTGTCCGCATCGACGTTCCCGGCGAAGTTGGACGTATCCATAACGGTGATCGAGCCGTTCAACGCGTCGACGTGGCCATCCACATCGATGTTTCCGGCGCCCGAATTCAGGACGAGGTTGTTGTCGATGGTGATCGTGTCGGCCAGTGCGTTGCCCAACTGCATGGCGATTTGATCGGCGTTGGCGTTGTTGGCGGTGAGGGTGAGGTTGCCCACGATGGCGTTGCCCGCGATGGCATCGGCATCGGTCCGGACGATGGTGCCGTTGGAGGTGATGACGCCGCCCGCGGTGACGGACTGGTCCTGGTTGGTCGAGTCGCCATCGAAGACGACGTCGTCCTGGAAGGCCACATCGCCATCGGCGTCGATGTCGCCGGCGAGGGTGGCGGTACCCCCGTTGAAGGTGATGTCGCCACCCTGGCCGATTTCTGTGATGACGTCGCCTTCGAGGTCGGCGGCGCCGGTCACGATGAGGTCGCCCCCATCGTTGACGGTGATCGTGTCGTCGGCATCGACGAGCGTGCCAGCCAGGAGGGTGAGATTGCCCCCATTGTCCTTGGTGATGGCCGACGCGCCGGTCAGGGTGCCATTGGTGGCTGCGGCCTGCTGAGCGACGTTAGCGCCATCGAAGGTGGCGGTGTCGTTGAAGGTGAGGTCGTTGTCGGCGGTAACGTCGCCCGCGAGGGTGACTGCGTTATTGAAGGTGATGTCGCCACCCTGGCCGATTTCTGTGCTGACATTGCCTTCGACGTCGGCGATGCCATTGACGATGAGGCTGCTCCCGTCGTTGATGGCGACGAGGCCGTTGATGTCGATGAGGGTGCCGGCGGTCAGGGTAAGATCGTCGCCCCCGGATTTGGTCAGTGTTTCGTTGGTCCGAAGTGTGCCGTTGGTGGCCTCGGCCAACTGCGTGCCGCCGTCGAAGGTGACGGTGTCGAGGAAGGTGAGATCCTGATCCGCGGTGACGTTGCCGCCGATCGTGGTGTCACCATTCACGACGATGCTGTCGCCAGAGCCACCCTGGGTCAGCAGGTTGCCACTGATGTCGATTCCGTCCGTGGCCCGGAGCACATGCGTACCACCGGCGTTATCGGCGAAGATGAGATCGCCATTGACGGTCAACGTGCGACCACCCGGGCTGGGGTTGAAGGTCAGGATCCGGACGTCGTCCAGGACGCTGGTGTCGTTGTCAAGTGTGATGGAACCGTTGTTGCCGATGATGTCCCCGCCCACGGTGATGCCGGTGTCGCCGGCCAGGGTCATGTCGCCCACGCCCACCTTCTTGATCCGGTCCGAGATGGCCAGCGTGCCGAGCCCGGCATCGATGGTCTGGTCGCCTCCCGTGAGATCGACCATGCCATTGAGGCTGATGCCGTCGGGGGCGATCAGGTCGTTGCTGATTTCGATGGTGCTGCCGCTGAACGAGAGGTTGTTGGCGGTCGCGTTGACCGGTCCGTTCAACGTCATGGTGTTCGTCGAAAAGAGATTGCCGCCGATATCGAGGGAGATGCCGTTGAAGGAAAGTTCATCGCTGACGGACAGGTTGATCCCGTTCTGCACGATCACGTTGCCGATGCCGTCCGAATCGAAACCGAGGAAACCGGCGTCGGCGGTGGCGATGATGGACGCCGCGTCGATAATCGGGGCCTGAAAATCGATGTGCCGTCCCGCATTCAACACGATGATGTTGTTGTCCGCCGGGTCGAGGTTGATCTGGAACTCGATGAAGATGTCCCGGGTGGCCTCGAGCCGAATCTGGGTGGCGGTCTGGGCAATCGTCTCGATTTGGCTGGCCCAGATAATCGCATCGGGTGCGTTGGGGGCACCGCCGTCCTCATCAAAGAGGATTTCCGAGTCGAGGGTGAGCAGGTCGTTGTCGTTGGGATTCCCATCCTCGACGATGTGCAGGTCCTCGGGATCGATGAGCAACGAGCCGTGACTCGATCGGCGCCGAGCACGGAGGTTGACATCACCGGCAAAGTTCAAATATCGCCCCGAGATCTCGGCGAATCCGCCATCGCCGCCCTTGATGCCGCCCGAAACGTTGACCAGGGCGCCTTTCGAGAAAAAGGTCAACCCCTGGTAGCTGTTGATGAGCACCTCGCCCCCGATCGCGTAGCCGGCCCGGCCTTGAGCGGAGGTGATGCTTTCGTCGAGCAGGTACGTGTAATTCTGACTGGTGACTTCCACATAGCCCGCCTCGCCACGCCAGGCATCGGCGGAGATCTTGCCCCCGTTGATGACGCTGGGGCCACGAACCGTCACGCGACCTGCGTTTTGATTCCGGGCGTCCGCAGAGATGCGGCCTTCGTTGAGCACGAGGCCATCGGCGGCGTGAATCCGGATATCGCCAGCGTTGGAGCGGATGGAACCGACATTGTGCACGCCAAGGGAATAGAGATCCCCTGCGCCAAGCACGACGCTGCCATGATGGGCCTTGATGGAACCGGTATTGAGCACGCCCGCTTCGCCTGAGCGCTGCGGCGTCGTGGATCCATCGACGGGTCGCCGGTTGCCATTGATGCGACGGCCGTCCACGCGGACGAGGAGATTGCCTCCAATTTCGCCGATGAACGCACTGTCGCCGGCGAGCATGGTGACGAGACCCCGGGGGGCGACGATGGCGCCATGATTCTCGACGATCCTGCCGATCAGATGGACGGCCTCGCCCCGGATCGAGCCGTAATTGATGACCGCGCCGGAGGCATCGGTGAACTGGTTGACGCCATTGAGGAAATCGGTGTTGGAGATGTTCGCGGCGGCGGCGTAGATGCCGCCCACGTTAACGATGGAGTTGGCCCCGAAGATGACGCCGGCCGGGTTAGCAAAGAAGACATTGCCATTGGCGAGGAGCGTCCCCTGAATCATCGTGGGTCCAGGACCGAGGATACGATTCAGGACGCGCGCATCGGCTCCGGGCTGGAGGAAGCGCACGAGCTGATCCGAGTCGATGTTGAACGCGTTGTAATTGATGATGCTGCCATCGCTGGCGTAGATCCGGATTCGGTTGCCATGTCGCACAAAGCGCACGTTCCCCGAAATGACCTGCTCACCCGTGACGTCGGCGCTCGTGACCGGCGCGAGCAACGTGCACAACGTGACATAGGCGACGGCGCAGTACATCCATTTGACGAACGAACGCGGTAACACAGTGCGAGGTTGATTCAACATCCTCTTCCCTCTCAGTCTTTCATTGTTCTGTCTTGAAGGGGTACACCCGCTCCAAGTCCACCAAGATTAACCCACAAAGCTGGGTTCAAAAGATAAATGTCGCGACAACATGCAGTTTGTTGTCTCCAGCATCAGCGCCTGCCTCGTCGACATCGCGCAGGACGAATCCCCAGTCCAATCGAACGTTGATGTTCCGATAAAGTGAGAGTTCGCAACCGATGCCGGCCCCGATGAGTGTTTCGGTGTCGTTTTCGAAGCTCAGGGCATCGGAGACTTCGGCATAGCCGTAGTCAATGAACGCGCGGATGATGAAATCCCAGTCCGCGGAGCCGTACGGTTCCTGCGGGACACGCCGAAATTTACGTCCGAGAAACATGCCGGGGTTCTCGTCATAGGGGAAGGCCTTGGCGAGATGCAATCGGTATTCGGCCGTGGCGATGTAGACCGAGTCGCCCGCCACGATCGATTCTTCGTACCCGCGTACGGTGTACAGACCGCCGATGACCTGTTCGGTTTGGGGGACGAGACGATTATCGAAGGCGTACTGCCCACGGAAGTGGAAATACAGTTCATGCGCGAGGGTCGATGAATCGCGCGAATCAATGTCCTCCCACGCCTTCCGATTCAGGAGCGGCTCCAGATAGAAGGATGTCTTGCCGCTCCATCGCAACATGGTCCAGTCATCGTCAACGAAGAGTCGACCCAAGGCGTCCAACTCGTCCTCGTCGGTGTCGGCCACGTCCGGCATATTCCAGGTTACGTGGACAAAGCCCTCGGTCGAGATCACGCTCGTGCGCCGTTCGAATCGGATGCCGACGTTCGGGAGAAAGAAGTCTGTCTCGCCCTCAATGTCAACGATATCGTTGGTGACCTTCACGTTAAGCCAACGAGCCCCGGCCACCAAATCCAGGAAGAACTCATTTTTCTGATAGATGTTATAAACGAGGTCGGCACCGGCAGCCCATGACTCACCCGAGAATTGCTCGTTGGCGAATCCGACGTCCGAGGCGGTGTAGTCCGACCAGAACCCGTTGAATTCCATCCACCAGACATCACTGTCGCCGATCGGGGTCGTGTAATCGCCGATCACGGCGTGGGATTCATCGAACGAGGCGGTCACGTATTCGATCGAGAGGATGTCGTCATTGTCCGTGAACTGGTTCATGATCAGGCCGAAACGCATTCGAATCTCGTCGGTCTGGTCCGTCCCGGTGTTGGAGACCTGGGCGTAGAGTTGAAGCGTGTTGTTCTCGGAGACGAGAAAATCCAGCGAGACCTCGCCCGGCTGCTTGTCCACGGCGGCGATGGCCGCATCCACCCGCCGCCCCGGGAGGCGATTGAGTCGGGCCAGGTAATCGTTGAGTTCGCGCCGTCTCAGGAGGTCCTCGCGTTCACCCTCACCATCCCAGGACTTGAGGGGGGATCGATCGATGATCCCCTGGTGCAGGGGATTGTTCTCCCGATCCACGTCGGGAATACGATCGCCGAACGCGAGCGTTCGGGTCTGGTTGATGATGGCCGTGATCACCTGGATGGTCAGGGGATTCGATTCGCCCAGAGGCCGAAAATCCTCGAAGGGATCGATCGGGCTGATCTCCCTCGGGTCGGCCGCGATGTAGACGCTGATGAGGTCAAGTTCGCGCAGATGCTCGACAAGGGCCACGAACACCACGTTCATGGCGGAAAAGTAAAACTGTTGCAGTTCGAGATTCGGAAGATCTCCGATTCGGAATGTACGAGTGGGTATGCCTTCGCGGGGGGCGATGTAGCCGGTCGTCGTCACGCCCAGTTCAACTTCGACATCCTGCAAGGAACTCAAGTCAGGATGCTGTGGATGCTCGCGTGCGTATTGAAAGTTGAACTGATCGATCAGGAAGGGATCAGACCGAATTTCCAGTTCAGCCAGGGGGACTTGCGGGATGGGGATCTCGACGGGTGCATCGTCCTCGTCGATGGCGGTCGGAGTTTCTACAACGTCCTGCGTCTGTTCCGTGGATGGCGGGTCCTGCGCTTGAGTCTCCTCCGCTTGCGCCAACAAGGACCCAGTCGTGAGCAACAGCGTCACGGCGCAAAAAATGCTCGAAGCGCGCGGGAAGAAAGGATTGGATAGACCAGGATGGGAAGCCGGAGCGTTCGGTTTCCGTTTCTTCGTGACGTGACTTTCGATGAAAGGAACGCAGAGATTCATTGTGTCACCGCCCACGAGTGGTGTGGTCGCCCCGGCATTCAACGAATGCCGCCCTGGCGATCGTTAGGACCAAAGACCTACAAAATACCGCCATTACTGGATTCATGTCAAGATTGACGTCCAAATGGAGCCCGACAATAAACAAATTCAAGTGCTTATCGGACGTAGCAGCGTTGCCAACGACGATCAGGCCTTGGTTGACAATGCATGCCGCGCTTCTTCGATGCGTTGTTGAACCTTGGCCTTGAATTCATCGGGAATGGAATAGGGGATGTCGCTGGCCAGGGGATTTTTTCCCGTGGAGACCTTCAGGGCATAGATATGTGACGACGTCGGGTCGCCCAGCACCAGATCGATCCAGTCATGATCAAGTGGAATCAGCATGAGCATCGGGATGGAGGGCGCCAGTTCCTCGTTCAGAAAATCGTTCCAGAGCAGGACCGAGTCGGTGATGCGCTCCGTGCAACGGGGAACTCGGATTTGGTGGGCGCGGACCATTTGCATCGTACTGGTGCGAGACTCGACCTTCTTTGTCCTTTGCATGTCGGCCATGTCCGTCTCGACTTGATAGAGGATTCGCATCAAGCCTTCATGGTCCGGCCCGAGTTGCTCACACTCGGCAAGCCGCGCCAGCGCCGTTGCGATCGTCGAGGTCGAATCGGTGGAACCGTCTGCCGGAATGGAGTGGGTGAAGTCGTGCTGAGCCGATGAAAGCAGGCGTTTGACATCCTTCGCCTCCGGGGTTGACTTGATCTGCTTCTCAAGCAGGACCAGTCGGGGCATCACCACGAAAACGCTTTGGGCGAACGACAGGTTCTCGCATTGCGCCGCGAGCACCATCGGGTACAAACTCCGACCCCGTCCATCGGTGGACGACCACAGCCTGCCGACGATGGTGTCGGGGCCGACTTTCCAGACGAACGCATGTTTGAATTCCGCGACGCTTTGCTCCGGCGTGAGGTCGCGCCATGCACCCGAATCGATGTTGCGATTGATGCCTTCGGAATACAGCATGCGTCGCAGTTGGATGAGCCGATCGGTCTCCAGGCCGATCTCTTCCATGTGATCGAGCCAGCCTGGATGCTTCCCGAACGCCGCGAGCCTGATGTTGGGCCGCGCGCGTTGACTGGACTGTCCGAACAGGTTGGCGAGCTTGCGAAACACGATGGTTGAAGGAATCACTCCACTTGGCGGTCGATATCGGGGCGAAGCTTAGGGCGGGGCGGGCCAGTCTTCGAGTTTGGGGATGGGGGTACCGAATTCCAGTTTGAGCCTCATCCGCGATTGACCATTGCCTGCGTCGACCATCACATCCACTTCCCAGATGTTGTTCTTCTTATCAATGAGAGTGCCCTTGTACTTGTGCAACATGGCGAAGAGTGCCCATGGTCCATTGACTGTCAGGTTCGTGAACACATCACCGCGATCCATATCGGCGCTGTTCTGGAAGAAGTCGAAGATCATTTTTCTGCTACCGGGGTATTTTTCCGTCACCATGTAATCGACGCTTCGAATTCGAAATCGCTGGCTTTGGCTGTTCTCAGTGGCGTCGAGTTGGGTCAGGATCATATATTCACAGGAGTTATCGATACCGCTGGTATCTGGCCTTAAATACGTGATTATACAGGACAAGGCGTTGCCATCGGGGTCGACCGGCAGGGCCCAGAATACCGCCGCGAGCTTGTCGTATCGGGTACGCTGGGCCGGCGTCAACTCCGTGCCTCGCAGCTTGATCAGCGAGTCGGTAAGGCCCGGGAAGTTGATCGGCGTGCCCGGATTTCCAATGGCACCCGAGTTGAAGCCGCCCGATTCATCGGCCCGGCCACGGATGATGCCGGGACGGATCTCGTTCAATGCATCCCGCGCCAGATTCACTTCATCCCACGTCAAGCACCGTTCGACATTACTATTACTGTTTTCGCTCAACTTGTCCAATCTTGCATCCGAGCTGAGTCGTCGAAGAGGAAAATGATCATATTTATCGACGGTCTGGATGGCGGTGTTGATCAGCAATTCACTCGCCTCGGCCAGCAGATCCGTTCCGATGACCGTGAGCTGACGCCAGTAGTCGATGGAATGATCGGTGGCAGTTTCGGGATAGAGCTTCAGGGCTTTGTTGAATTCGCGAATGGAGGATTGGAGCATTGTGTTTCGGGCGGCCCGAGCCTCACCTGACAAGCGGTCGCTCCAGAATTTGAACCACTCGAAACAGTCTTGATCGAGGTCTTTCCGATCGATGCTCAAGACCTGCAGATCGTCGGAAACACGGGACATGGCATTTTCATGTTTTGACTTCAATCGCGACGACCAGGTGTCGTAGTCCTCGACATTACGCAACGATTCAAGTGCCTGCTCACGATCATCGGCCAAGCTCGAAAGTTGGTCGTTCACGTCCTCGTCGTCCAGGATCATCAGTTCGCCATGGAACGTGCTCCAGTCGCCCCGGTAGTCGATGAATGGATTCTCGGCCTCGACCACCGACGCCCAATACTCGATGTATTGGTTGACGTAGTCCTGAATCTTCTGTTGCAATTCGGCCGAATCGTTGCCCCGGTTCTGGCGATCACGAAGCGAGACCATCACTTCCGACAGCATGTTCAATCCGGCGATGGCCGCCCCGGGATGATATTGCGGCGAGAGGGTTCCGGGATTCCGACCCCATTCGGTCATGGCCAAGGTAGGCGCCGAATAGGGTTTATACATAGGCGACTCGTTGACGATCTCTACGATCAGCTTGCCGATCTCCTGCGCCGATCTGGGCAGGGGCGTGTTCTGCACCGTTTGGTCGGTGATCTCAATCGTTCGATCAATCTGGATCAGCGACAACAGGTGGTCGGCGGCATCGAAATTCCGATTCACCGGGTCCTGAGTGTTTCTCGGTCTCATCCGTCGAACCTGATCGGCCTGCTCCTGGATCTGCTCCGCCAATTCCGCCTGTCGCAAGGCGAGGCGGGAGAGATTGTCTGCGTTCTGGGTACTGTTTCGCAGCGTCTCGAACTGGCGATACATGCTCATCCGTCTCTGATAGGGATGCGTGCCATCCTCGGCATCGAGCGCGAGAAGTTTCGATTCCAGCAATTCAATTCGCTCGCGCTTCATCCGGTTGCCTTCGGCGCTTTCCTCGTACGCCGTCTTGGCAAGGTTCAGCTTCGTCTGGAAACCGACCAGTCGGCGTTGCACCGTCGATTGGTCATCCGAATTGTCATCGGCCTCGTCATCCAAGGCGGGGGGAAGGATCTGCAACATGGCGTCGAATGTCGCGCGCGTGCTTTCCTGTGATTCCCGCTCCCGATCGTCATACCAGTCGGCGAGTGACGTGGCGCCGTCGAGCGAAGCCGTCAGGTCGGCCAGGCCTTGTTCTCCAGCGAGCAATTCCTGGTAATTCGTGTTCCAGGGATCCAAGTCGTTTCGGGGTTCGCCATTTTCCGCCGGGGCGTAATTATCCTGCAAACCCTGTTCGGCTCGCTCGAAACGATCCAGTGCGTTGACGATCTGTCGAGCGGAAGCATACGTTCCCGAACCCTGTCCCGAATTCTGGGCATCGATCGACGCGATGAAACGATCAATGCCTTCGTCAATCACCTGGCCAAGATTCGTTGGCGTGACGAGTGTTGAACTGCCGGGCCAGCCTTTCTTGACGGAAAGAATGTCGAATGCCTCTTGCAGTTCCGGGATATCACCTTGGGCCTGGGCCAAAGGCGATTCATCGTCGGATGAGTCCGACGCGGATTGCAAGGCAAGGTCGTAGAGCGGCTTAAGCTGAACCGTTGTGGTTTCAGGGGCCGAGGGTTCCTGCTGTGCGTACAGACGCATCAGTTCCGTGAGTGCGGCGGTGGAGTGCACTGTCCACTCGGATCCCTGCAGATTCGTCACCGCCCGGCTCACGAGGGGGCGGAGTTGGGTCAGTTCCGAGGCGGCGCGACCGGCTTCAAGTCGTTCATCTTCAAGGAGATTGCCTCCCGAGAGGAACAAGGCGACGGGCCGGAACATGAAAGGCACCTTGATTTCCTGCTCGACGTGCTTGCTGATGGTGGTGAGCATCTGATCGATGGTCATGATCTCGCCGTCCAGCGTCTCCAGGATGCCGGGACTTGCGTTGCTGCCGCCCCGAAACGTCAGGTTCGTGTCCGAGCCTTTGATGATGACCATTTCACCATCCGGGATGTTTGTGTAGGCCTGGGCGATCTTGTCCCAGAATGCGTTCGGCGCGCCGATCCGTTCGTTGAGGGTGCTGTACTGCAACCACGTGAAGAGGATCAACAGGAGCGAGAAGACGACACTGGTTCCGAACAACATCGTGCCGCGTCGTTTCTTGAGACCCGCGGTGTTGGAGGTCCGGGTGACGAGCCCTCGCTCGCGGAACATCTTGTTCAGGAAGAGATCCCTGAGAAAGTAGCTGCGATCCCGTTCCCACATGCGGCCTTCGGGGAGTTCCTCGACGGGTAATCCCAGCACGTCGGCCAGATCCGAATCGAGGGCCGAGCCTTCACGCATGGCCGAAACGAAGTAAATGCCCCGGAGGAAGAGGGGCTTGGAGGACCACTCGCCCGAGACGAAGATGAGTTCGAGATAACGCCGAAGGCGCGGGGCCAGGTTGGCCATGCTTTCCGGGAAGGCGAACAGGGCGTCAACCTCGTCGATGCGCCGACTCATGGCGCTCTCGCGGCTGACCGGATCGAGCAGCAGGCCGAGCCGCCTTCTTTCCAGACGCTCCTGCACCGTGTAGATGTGTTCGACGACGTCTTCAGGATCGAACGGTTGATCGAGGTCGTTCGGGTTCGACCAGCCCATGATCTGGTGCTGGAGTTGCGGGTCGCTCATCTCGTCGAAGAATTCGCGGAAGCCGTTGATGAGATCGGCCTTGGTCACCAGCACAAAGACGGGGAATCGCACGCCCAGCGTGCGCTGGATGAGGTCGAGTTGCCTTGCGATCCGGCCACCCTTGTCGGAAATCTGATCGGCGGTGTCGCGGATGACGCTGTCGGCGGGAACCACGAGCATGAGTCCGTTGATGGGGCAGTTGGGGCGATGCTTCTTGAGTAGCTTGAGAAACTCGATCCACTCGGGATTGTCCTCGGTTGACGACTCGTCGAACATGAGCCGACCGGCGGTGTCGAGGATGATGGCATGGTTGGTGAACCACCAGTCCATGTTGATGGTGCCGCCCGAGCCCTGCAGTTCGTCCTGGAGGCCGGGGGGGAATCCGATGTTTGAATGCCGAAGGGCCTCGGTCTTGCCCGAACCGGATTCACCCACGATGGCGTACCAAGGCACGCTGTAGATGTCCTTGCCGTGCGTTTTGAAGGTTTCAATTCCCTGAAGGAACTTCTGCCTGAGATCGTCGAGTCGGGCGCGACTGGAGGCTTCGCTGATGTTGCTGGGAACGGCGCCGGTATTGCCGGCGAGATCGCGTTCAAAGGGAGCGGCCTTGCGTTTCGTACGCCACTTGAGGATGGCGAAGAAGAACAGCATGAGCACGAGCACGCCCAGCAAGCCCAGGAAAAGCACAAGCAGGGTCCACCCACTGATGCCCATTAACATGCAGAGCCCGACCACGACGCCAACAAGCACGAGGGCGAGGACGAATTTGACGGGGCCACTCAATTCGGACAAGGCTTTCATGGGGACTGCGCCTCGGTGCTGGTGACATTGGAAATGATGGTGTCGAGCGAGCCTTCCATCTCGTAGTAGCTCTCGATGAACAGGGTGATGTTCACCGCGAAGACCACGAGGATGAGGCCGACGATCGCCAACGCGATACCGGTGAGTTTCGTGCCGGGCGGTTCGATCAGGTCGCTCGTATCGACGTTTTCGTAGGCTTCGGGGCAGATGCGGATCGTCTCGTCCATGTCGATCATCTGACGGATGCGACCCGCCATCTCGGTCATCTTCCGCCTCAGGTACTCGGGTTGACCGGTGTAGAAACCGGTGAAGCCAAGCCCCAGGCAGGTGTAATAGACCGCGATCCGCTCGTTGGCGGCCGGGGTGTTCTCGGCCAAGGTCTCGTCGAGCATGTCGTAGAGTTTCTCGTCCCCGGCGTGTTCGCCATAATCACGCCCCACCTCTTCCCATTCGCTGGCGAAACTGAGCCCACTCTCCTTGATCATGTAGTCGGTGAAAAAAATCAGAGGCATCTTCACCTTGTCGAACTGCATGAGCAGGTCGGGGTCGGAGGAGGCCGTGTTCTCCATGTCCTTGAGTAGATCGTCCAACTCGGC
>JAPULD010000343.1 GCA_027295365.1 Planctomycetota bacterium | reverse complement strand
GCGAGCCGTTACAACCGGCTGTGCGATCTGGAATGGAACAGCCCGGTTGGCGATGCCGATGCCTGTGGAGGGGAATCCCTCATTCGAGCCGCTTCGTTCCGGGATGCGGGACAATTCAACGCCACAATGATCGCGGGGGAGGAACCTGAACTCTGTGTCCGACTGCGCCAGGCGGGGGGCAAGATCTTCCGACTCGATGAGAACATGAGTTATCACGATGCGGCGATCACGAGCTTCGGCCAGTGGTGGCGACGGACCGAACGATCGGGGCATGCCTATGCAGAAGGGCGATCGTTGCATGGCAAGCCTCCCTGGAAACACAGCGTCAAGGCGGTGCGCAGCATTCTCGTCTGGGGTTTCTGGATACCCACAATGGCTCTGGGCGGGTTGATTGCCATGTATTGGCTACCCTGGTTTGGCTTGCTTGCGGCAGCCGGGCTGCTCATCTATCCGGTCCAGGTTTTCAGGATTTATCGGGATCGCCTGCAGAGGGGGAATGCACCGGACGAGGCGAGGCTCTATGCGATATTCACGATGCTGGGAAAGTGGCCTCAACTCAAGGGTGCCCTGTCTTTCTGGCTTGGGCGGCTTTTTGGAAAACGCCGGAAGCTGATCGAATACAAATGAAGTCCGAAAATATTCGCCTGACTGCATAAACCGGGGAGTCCGGTTCGTTTAACCTCTGAGTATGGGAATCATGTTGATTTTCATCGCCTCAGGGCAGGGTATGAGGCATGATGAGAGTTCGGGCTTTGCCCCGACCCCCGGTGAGTCGCCTAGACTGCTGTTCATCCAATGGAGTGACGAGATGGGTAAGCCAAAGAAAGACACCTGCCCCTGCGGGAGCGGGGCCATATTCGAGGAATGTTGTGGCCGAAAGATCATGACCCCGGCCAAATTGAAGGCCATCAGCATCTGGGGTGGCATTCTCGTGGTCACGGGGATCATCACCGTGGTCGCGATTTCATCGGCCAATCAGAAGACGGATTCATTGACCGTTCCATCTTTTCTGGCCGATGGCCAGACCCCCGGGCCTTACCAGTACTTTCCCATTACAAACCAGTATTGGGATCCAAGGCCGGGCCATGAGCACATGCATGCCGGTCTCCCCCCCAACGACCCGACCGCGCCGGTCCAGGATACGGGGCTGGGTGATACGCACGATCCCTACGAGTACGACGCCATCAATGATCGGCATTGGGATCCGGCTCACAATCATTGGCACGATGGTCTGCCGCCCGGCAATCAATAATCCTTTCAAGTAATTTCAACATGCGGCAATTCCGTGGATTATCCACGGAATACGATATCACTACACCTGGTCTGTCGAACCGTGCGTCTTGGATTTCGGTTTTGCAAGGAGACCTACCTTGATTCGCCTGTTGCTGCTGACGATTTTGATGTTGGGACCACTTGTGCTGATCGGATGTTCACCACCCGATGTGGCGATCTTCAACAGCAACGCAGACCCGAGCCACCAATTCAATGCCCCACACGAACTGAGGGTGAGCGTGCTGGCCATGCGCGAGGACAAGATCGACCTTGAACTCGAACCGACGTTGCCCGAAAAGGTGCTCACGGACGACGTCGAGATCGGGTTGAGCCAGGCCGGCTTTCAGGTCGTTCCTCTTGATGGCGAGTTGCGTCCCGACCTGATCTTCTTCTGCGACGCCGAGACGATCGAGGAGGTGGTCGATTCCTACGAACGCATTCCGACGACGGACACCGTGATGTCGACGAATCACACCCGCCGCGGGTTTCGCACGTCCTATGGGGTTATCCATTCCAGCGTGGTCGTGCCGACCCGCCGCTGGTACACCTTCACGCGCGTGCATCTGGCCGCGGTGGAGTCGCGCCTCGCATTCGACGCCGAATCGAAGGGAACGCAAGTGGACTTGTCATCGGTGTGGGAATCGTTCATCGAGGCCAGCGGCCCCCTGGTCATGCGGCAGCGCGTCTGGCAGGTCCGCGAGGCCCTGAACCACTGGGGGCAAACAGGCGGCAAGCGGATGGAATTTCCGAAGAAGTGACGCGAACGGGTATCGGGCAATGAAACTCTGAATGCTCTGGGGATGTAGACTTATTCCCATTTGCAGTTTATGAGAGTGCTTTCGTACGGACACATATCAAGGCCATCGACTGGGTGTTCTTCTGAATCGAGGAATGAAAATTATTCATTTTTCAGGCAGAATCATAGTTTGGTTGTCATATCGCACAGTGTGGATACTTCTCCACCTTGAGAAACGAAAGTGAGCACTCCAAAATGAAACGCCTTCCGTACGCCGAAAGAGTGATTGCAGTGGCCTTGCTCGACCTGTCCGGCATGGTCCACGCCCAACAGACTGAGGTCGTACAGCTCCTCGCTTCCGACGGATCATCGGGAGATTTTTTCGGTCATTCTGTTTCCATTGGTGGTCCCGCGGGAGCTGAAATTGCCATCGTCGGGGCACACTATGACGATGACACTAGTCTCTTTGCGGGATCTGTGTACATCTACAACAGGAATGGAGATTTTTGGATTCAATCACAGAAACTCATCGCTTCCGATGGAGAGGCAAGTGATTTGTTCGGTTTTTCCGTCTCGGTCAGTGGTTCACTTGGAAATGAAGTCGCCATCATCGGGTCAGTCTTTGATGATGACAATGGCAACTCCTCTGGGTCCGCGTACATTTTCCGCAAGAGTGGCGGACTTTGGATTCAAGAACAGAAGCTCCTCGCTTCAGACGGTGACGCCTTCGACAACTTTGGCTATTCCGTCTCAATCAATGAGGACCTTGCCATCGTCGGCGCC
>JAPULD010000342.1 GCA_027295365.1 Planctomycetota bacterium | reverse complement strand
GCAGCATCAGCGGGGGAGAGTCTCGCGGCGGGCGTCATTTTCACATTCCCCGCCTTGATCATTCTCGGGGTCTGGACCGAATTCAATTACTGGCAGACGACGATCATTGCCGGATTGGGCGGATTGCTGGGCGTCTTGTTCACGATCCCCTTGCGTCGAGCCTTGATCGTTGACAGTCCCCTGACGTTTCCCGAAGGCGTGGCCACGGCTGAGGTGCTCAAGGTGGGTGACAAGGGCGGCGCCGCCGTCAAGAGCATTCTTGCGGGGGGCATCATCGGTGCGCTATTCAAGTTTGGCGAAGGTGGCCTGGGACTCTGGACCCAGTCCGTGGAATACGCCACCCGCGTGGGCGGCTCCATCGCATACGCCGGGACGAACCTGCTTCCCTCGTTGATTGCCGTCGGGTACATCGTGGGCATCAACATTGCCATCCTCGTCTTCGCGGGCGGTGCGTTGAACTGGTACGGCGCGATTCCGATCATTTCATCGACCAGCGATTGGCCAGTGTATGAGTGGGTTCAGGAGACGGAAGATCCTGATGCGTGGAATGTCTTTGCCTTGGAATTGAAGGTGCCGGCCGACGATTCGACCGAAGAGCAACTCGCCACCATTGCGGCGAAGAATGACACGATTCGAACAAAGATCGGCGAACCTGTCGAAACCGTGGAATGGGCGGGCAGAATTTGGTCAAAGCGCACACGCTACATCGGTGTCGGGGCCATGGTCGTCGGAGGCCTCTGGGCCCTGATCTGTCTGTGGGGAAAATTGGTGGCGGGGATCACCTCGAGTTTCGTCGCCTATCGCCAGCTGCGAGAGAAGGGCGAAGCGGATATTCCCCGGACTGAGCGCGACGCCCCCATGCATTGGGTGTTCATCGCCCTGGTGCTTTCGGTCATTCCCCTGTTCTTCGTGTTCAACATGGTCACGAGCAATATCGGCATCTCGATCTTCATGGCGGTGGTGATGCTGGTCGCGGGGTTCCTGTTCTCGGCCGTGGCATCGTATATGGCGGGTCTCGTCGGTTCGTCGAACAACCCCATCTCGGGCGTCACGATCGCGACGCTCCTCTTCGCGTCGCTGCTGTTGTATTTCCTGACGCAAGGCGACGCTTCCGTCGGCCCCGCCGCGGCGATCCTGATCGGAGCCGTCGTCTGTTGCGCCGCCGCGATCGGGGGCGACAACAGTCAGGATCTCAAGGCGGGTCACATCCTGGGGGCGACTCCCTACAAGCAACAGATCATGCAAGTCATCGGCGTGCTCTCGGCGGCCCTTGTCATGGCCCCGATCCTCACGTTGCTCTTGAATGCGTACGGCATCGTCACGCCTTCGCCACTGAATCCGGATGCCACACCCCTCGCTGCCCCACAAGCCACCCTGATGGCATCGGTCGCGCAAGGAGTCTTCGAGCAGAACTTGCCCTGGAACATGGTCATCATCGGTGCGGTGATCGCAATGATCATCATCGCCATCGATCTCGTGCTGGAGCGAAAGAATTGCAGCTTCAGGACGCCCATTCTAGCGGTGGCGGTGGGAATCTATCTACCTCTGGAACTGACGGTCCCCATCTTGATCGGCGGCCTGGTGTCCATGTTTGTTCATCGCCAGCATATGAAACGGGTGAATGAGCAGACCGATGACGAATCGAAAGAGCGAGAACTGGTCGCGAAGGCGGACAGTGAACGCAATGGCTTGCTCTTCGCAGCCGGGCTCATTACGGGTGAGGCCATGCTGGGTATTCTGCTGGCCATTCCCATCGTGATCTACAAGGGTGTGAATCCCCTCACGCTTCACATCGAAGGATTCCCGGCGGCCTGGCCCGGCATGATCCTGCTGGCGCTCGTCATCGGCCTGCTCTATCGCATGGCCAGCAAACGCGTGTAAACGCAAGGGTCGGATTAACGTTCTGGCGGAAGCAGTCTGATCACAGACAATCCGATGCGCCCATCCTGAGGCTGAGGCGACAATAAAACAGAATGCCAGTTGGGATTGTTTATTCGTCGAGGGATCAACAGACCCGCAAGCAGCTTGGCCTTGACCTTGGGATTTACCAGACTCTGACGCAACAGATCGCGCGGCGTGGAGACAAAGGCGATATCCGTTTCATCCGCGACCGCTGCCATTGATCCTTCGGCAAGCAAGACTGGGGCCGCGCCCGCCGCGGAAAGGGGCCTCCAGATGGCGGCGCTCGAATGAGCCGGGTGTATGAAGGTGATCTGGTCGAACCGAGGGCGGATCAACCCCACTTGATCGATGGTGGATGCCATCGTCTGGTAGGCGATGTAGATGTTCGATCCCGTCGCGATCGGCGTCGAACGCAACGATTGCCTCATAGCGGCCTGGCTGGAGGCGACGGCATACGTGAGATCAAGACGACCCTCTCGAAGGGTGAAAAAGAACAGCCCGTCATCGCGGCCACTGAAATGGGGAAACAGCCAGTCCTGATCGGGAAGGTTGAATACCCATTCCTCGTCACCACGCTTCACGACGAGTTCGAAATGCGTATCTCCAGGCTTGCGACGACACCAGGCCAGTTGTCCGTTGGGGCCGAGACTGGCAAACGCATTTACATATTCATCCTTGACGAGCCATTGGATGTCACCGGTATTCCACGAGACGAGACCGATCCAACGGGAGCCATTGGGGCGGGGGGATTCGATGAGAAATCCAAAACGGTTCGAGCCTCGCCCCAGCAGGACCGGCTCATCCACGACCCCGATCTTTTGAGCATTCCGTCGGTCGTTTTCTGGGATACCCGACCTCAAGTCGAGTTGGTGGATCTCGATCCGGGTCGCCTCGGGGACGGTCGCCCCGGGCTCGGCCAGGATCATCGACCAATCCGGGGCGATGCCCGCCTCGGTGGCGAGGAGCTGCCCATCGGGGCTCACGAGCGGCAAGATAAAGCTGTCAAAGGGAACCGATCCCAACATGCTGATTGCAGCCCTCACGTCAATGGTCAAGGTGCTGCCACCGGGCTGGAAATGAAAATCAGCCGACAAACTCGCCTGGTTGCTTTGGGGGCGGATCGGCGCTCTGGCCCCATTGGAGGGTGAGCCGACGATTGACTGTTCAGTGACGCAGCCAGAAAGCAATGTCATGCCAAGCATCATGAGAAACGTGAAACACAGTGATGGTGAAGTCATCCGTATCATCGGATCAGCATGATACGGAATCCTCATCGTACCGAACAGCATCACTTTTTCTTGCGACCATTTCCGCTGGTACTGCTCCTGTCGTCTCGAAGATCACCGGGCTGGTCGCGATTGGGGCCGGCGCCATCGGAGGCGCCTTCCAGAATCGGGCTGATCCGGGGATTCAGCATCCGCTCGCGCACGGCTTCAGTCCGGTCGGTCTGCTGATCGATGGGCCTGGCCAGTTCACGGAGCAATTTCTCGTTCTGCAGGCTCATGATTTCCTGGGCTGCGGGGTTCACAACCACGATCGGAGTGATGAATGCCACCAGCTCGGAAGTCTGAGTCTGATTTTCGCGGGAAGTGAACAACTCGCCGATCAGCGGAATGTCGCCCAGGAAGGGCACCTTGCGCGTGATCCTGGTTTCGGTGTCCTTGAGGATGCCGCTGATGACGATGGTCTGCCCATTCTTGACGGTGATTTGCGTCGTGGTCGAACGGCGATCGATGATGGCGCCGCCAAAGAGGGTGATGCCCGGCACGATGCTCGATAATTCGAGATAAATTTCCATGTCAACGTCGTTCTGGGCCGTGATGCGAGGCCTGACGTTCAGCACGACACCCACTTGACGATATTCGAAGGATTGGTTGAGGCCGCCAACGTCAGTTGATTGCGAATCGGTGATGAAGGGGATGTCCTGGCCATCGAAGAAGTACGCCTCCTGGTTGTCGGCGGTGAAGACCGCCGGTTCCTGCAGGATGCGCACGTTCGTGAACTGCGACAGCGCCTGGAGCACCACGTTGACGCTGGTATTGAGATCGAGCATCGATGTGTCGAACAATTTGCTGAGGAAATCGTCCTCCTGACCGCTCAGGTCAAACGTGCCAGCAATGGCGTTGTCCACGTTGCTGAGAGAGAGCGAATCGGAACTGACTCGCAATCCCAATGAGAGGTCGTCAGTGAGCTCGACTTCCGCGATGATCGCGGTGATCATCACCTGACGTCCGGGGCGATCGAAGTATTCAATCCATTCCTTGATGGGAAGGCGCTGGGAGGGGGGGCAGAGAATCGCCAAGGCGTTTTGACGCACGATGGGCATGATTCGAACCGTCCCGATGAGGGGCGATTCGGGGGATCGAGAGTCATCCTGTCTTGCTCGTTGCCAGGGGAATTGCAGATCGCGAGCGCCTTCGGCTTCGCGCCCCACGGGACCGGTTGCGCCGCCGCCCGAGTCACCACCGCCGCTGTCTATGCCGCTACCGGTCAGGCCTCCACCTTCGACGGACAGGCCGATGCCGCCTCCGGCCTCCTGGAGCAACGCATTCAACTCTTCGGAGAGTTCAACGGCGTCGGCGTGATTGAGTTCAACGATCAGGGGCAGCCCGATGTCGCTGGGCCGATCCAGTTTCGCGATCAAGTCATCCAGGAACAAGAACGATGCTTCGGTCTTGCCGATCACGATGATGCTGTTCAGATCGGGATAGGCCTCAATACGATAGATGTTGCCGAGTTCCGAGGCTGCACCGGATGCACCGCCCCCCGTGCCACCGGTCGGTCGATTGGCGCCGCGACTGATTCCGCCTCCGCTTCCACCACCGCCACCCGTACCGAGCAGTGAGCTCAGCGTATCACGAATCTTGACGGGGTCGGTGTACTGAAGATGGTAGACCTTCGTGGTCGTTTCTGGGCGAGGAAGATCCCATTCCTGTTCGATGAGCCGGTTGATCTGATCGATGATCGCCGGGTCGGCCTTCACCGTCACGGTGTTCTGCTGGGCATTGACCGTGACACGCATTTCAATTTCGGGTCCAGTCGAGCCCGAGATGGCCCCTCCGCCCTGGGCGCCGCCGCGTGGGGTGGCCCGGCCTTGTTGCCGGGCGCGAGGGGCTCTGGCGGCGGAACCGCCACCGGAACTGTCGAAGAGTTCAAGGATGTTGTCCGCGATCTCCTGGGCGTCGGCATGAGCGAGGCGATAGGTGATCGTGTCGCCACTGATCCACTTGTGATCCAACTCGTTGATGATGTGCTGGACCTGCTGGCAATAGCCGATGTCGCCATAGACGACGATGGAGTTGGAATCGAGGTCCACGGAAACCGAAGTGTGTAAGGGCTTGGATTCGTCGATCTGGGTGAGAATGCCTTCGGCATCCCGCTTCTTCACGCGGAAGATCTTGATGACCATCGTACCGCGGTCGGTCCGTGACATGATGTCCGTGTCGGCGGTGATGACCGGAAGGTCGGGCATCGTCCTCATGTCGTCCAGGGTGCTGATGATGATCAGGTCTTCGGTCTCGATGACCCCGATGCGATTGAGACGAAACGTGGTGAAAATAAGGTCGAGCGCCTGGTTCTTGTCGACGAACTCCTCGATGATCAGGGTGATCTTCGTGTTGTTGATGCTGGCGGGAGAGACCGGGATGACCACCTTGCCGGTCACGCTGGCGATCCATTCGATCAGGTCCCCGACCGAGACTTCACGGAAGCCGCCCTTGACGAGGATATCATCAAGTTCTCTTCGCCCCGCGCCGCCCCGGCTGGCGGTATGGTCGTCGGCTTCCTGTTCCTGGGGCGATCCCTGTTTTGAAGGTGGCGCGGCGTTCGGGCGCCCACTCTGAGCGGACAAGGCAGTCGTCAGGATCAAGCTGCCGCAGAGAGCCATCAGCTGATGCCATGTCATTGATTTTGCGAATGTTGTATGTATCGAGGTCATCACGTTTTTCTTGTTGTGTCGGTCTTCGAATCGCGTTTCAGGTCACCTGGTGACGCTGGTCGGCGCGCCATGTGTATTGGTGAGACGGTGGTGTCGAAGCTTTCTGTCTGACGTTTCTGCTTGTTTGAGGATTAGCGTGGATCTTTTTGTTCATCGGGACCGCGATTACCGGGCGTCTTCGCCTGCGTCTCCTTATTGTCGGCATCTGGAGAGTCCGACTTGGGGGCGAGGTCTGGGTCTTGTTCAACTCCGGATTGGTTCTTATCGGAACGTACGTTTGAATCCTGGTCGGAATCCTGCTCTCGCTCCGGTTTCGAGGATTCGATGAGTCCCTGGGGCACATCGACCTTCGTCGCGGCTGGCGCCTCGGAAGCGTCGGCCAGGAATTCCTTGACCTCGAAGAGCGAGACTTTGAATTCGCCTCTTTGATAACCGACCTTGACCGACCAGGGCGCATTGACCTCAAGGATTTTGATGCCCGACTGTTCCTCACCAAGGCGGATTCGTAAAGGTGAACTGTTGCGTTGAGGATTCACGAACCAGACTTCATCACCCAGAATAGCCATGACGCTGGGGCCGGTGTACTGCTTCGGGATCGGATCTTCCTTGGGTGGAGTTGGATTTTGATCGACGATGGGCTCGGGTGCTTTGTGTGTAGGTCGCGGTTTCGTCCGGGTTGGGGTCTTCAATGGCTTGAAGAAGACCGATCGGCCGTTGAAGCGATCCTGGTAGAGGGTCAAGGCTTCGCGGTGAGTCTCGAGATGGCCCTCCAATGTCGTGGCAACCTGCAATTCATCAGGGTTCGATGAAAACGCCGCGGCCATGACGGAAGGTAGGGTGTAGAAAAGCATCAACGCGATCAGGGCCACTGACGCCAGGCTCCAGGCAAGGGATGGATTCAGCTTTAATTTTTGATCAGCCATCATTCTCTCCTTGCGTCACGAACCCAGGACCCAGGTCTCGAACGTCAGTTTCACTTTGACTTTCTTGTTTGGCGCCTTGGTCATACGGACCGTGTTGATGAACTCGATCTCAGGGCTGGATTCCAGGGTGGCGATGATTTTGATCGACTCTTGGGGCGTGCTCACGAAATCAAGATCGACCTTCAACGATTCGAGTCGCTTGGCCCCCGTGACGCTCGCGAGCGTTCCCCGCCGCATCCGTCCCTCGGAAATGCCGAACCGCTGCTGGCTGATCACATGATCCTTCAACAGGTTGTTGATGACTTTCTGGATCGCCTGACGTCCCTGGAATTCACTGGAGGGAAGATCAATCGGGCCGATGCCCGAGATCTTGTCTTTCAGGGCATCGAACTTCTGAATCAATTCGGCGCTGCTGTTGACTTGTTGCACCTTGGCCTGAATCGCATCGGCCTTGTATTTCCAGCTTTGCGTGATGGGGGCGATGCCCTGATCCCAGATCAGAAACAGGGCGATTCCCAGGGCCGCGATGATCGACCATTGGATCGCGCGGGGCTGTTGACGAAGACTCTGGATGGCGTTTACGAATATGCTCATGTCATCGACCCGATTTGAGTTCTCGCATCCTGGTGATCAGAAGATTGAATTCACGTTTCAGACGAACTTTGGTCTCGGCATCGAGAATCGCATGCTGCCGGGCCGTGGCAACCCGCGACACCGTGGCTTCGACTTCAGGGAGTGTCATGGCGTTGATTTGCTCTTCTGAAATCGGTTCCGGAATGTCCTTGCTGGCCGGCAAGGCGCCCATGCCTCCGCCTCGATCCTCGCGGCGAGTGCTGAGCCCGCCTCGGCTGTTGCTCCCGGCGCTTCGCCGTTCGTCGCGTGTGCGCCGGACATCACTTTCAACCGGTGTGTCACCCGGTCTTTGCGTGAGGACTGGAGTTTCGTTGAAGGCTTCCGGATCAAGGTCCTGAATGTTATTTTTGCTGGTCACGAGTTGCGGAGTGGATGTGGATGCCGAGCCCGCCAGGCTTGTGTCATCGTCGATTGGAGGGGAGGCATCACGTGCCGCTTCGGATTCGCTCTGCGGTCCTTGGCCGTCAACTCGCTGTTGCATCGTCCAGGCCGCGAAATCACGGTGGTTCTCGTACGACGCCACCTGGAAGGGGCGCGACAGGTTCGTGTTCAACGTGAATTCATAATGTCCGAAGCTATTGGGTTCACTCCAATTGAGGTCGGTATCAGAGAAGATGTAGGTGTCCTCGAGGTTGCGCTGCATCAAGGCAATGAGTTCGGTGGCGGAATGCTCGCCATGCGGGATCGCAAGACCGCTGATGTTGAGGCTCTCGTTGTAGGTAATGCGGATCGAGTCGAGTTCGATGCCCTCCGGCGTATTGGTGGCGAGATCGGACAGCAGTTTGGTCATGGGCCAACTGTCCTCGCCAAGCTGATCGTACATATCGTATTTCTTGCGAAGCTTTTCGACATGATTGAGCTGCGTCTGGATATCGTCGAAGCGCATGTTGAGCAGCATGATTCGGAGACCATGAAGGAGCATGGGGCCAAAGAGCAGGGCCAGCATGGCCGTGATTCCGAACGCCCAGGCGACGCGAGGGCGGGACAAACCGACCGCCATGGTTCGCAGGATCGAGGGTTTTTCCTTGGGCAATGATTCCTGCAATTTCGTGAGGGGCTGAAGCGGACCGCTGCGGGCCAACAGCGCGCCGATTGCGACACCGAACGTTCGCCACCAATCAGGATCCGAATTCGTACCCGACAACCGGGATGCCGCACTGTCGAGGATCTCCGAAGGCAGGAACAGCGCGGCGGGATGACCGTTCAACGAGGCCATTTTCTCTTTGGTGTCCTGAGTCATGGAATCGAGGAACTGATCCGAGTGCCCGACGCTGAGGCCGGTCTCGGTGATGGCCCGGCCCACATTGCGTTGCCATGAATCATTTGAGTCCGCGATTTCTCGCGTGCATCGAAACGCGGCACCGTTGGCGTGACTCATGGCAATCGCCAAAGAACCGTCGGCACGGTCGAGCCAGACGAGCGGGTTCTCGGGGCGAGTGCCATTCATCAAGGAGGCCAGGGCCACAACATCTGACGTAAAAAGTATTGGCCGGTTCAGATGAGGCATGCTGATCTGAGTCGATTCGGGCCAAGCGATCATCAGGCCGGATCTCGTCGTCTCGTCTTGCGCCGCATTGAGGACGGCGGTGGCGATCCGATGTGGCGGAGCGACGCTGGCGATGTGGGCTTCGGCCTGAAGTTCCAGTGCCTGGTTCATCTGAATCGGATCGCTGTCGGGCAGGTTGCAGGAACGGCAGATGATCGATGACGCGGGTAGGACCATCAGCGCCGATCCGGCGCGATGTTGGTCGAGCCAACCATCCAGAAGCGTCTCCTCGGCCGTGGTAAACGAACGCGAATCGATCAGGTTGGGGGAGCCGCCATTGACACGAGCGATCAAGACGTTCCATTGACCGCCACCGCGATGCATGACCGCGAGGACTTGTGGGTCGGCTGAGATGGTCGGGCTTTGTTTCACTGTTCTCGATACTCGATAATGCGTACGGGAAGAGTCGAACGATCGACAACCACGATCATTTCAACTTCGAGGCCGGAGGCTTTGGAAATGCCCCGTGAAGTGACGGTGTAGATGTTGCTGGTGGTGGTGAACAATTCCAGCATGATCTGAAACATGTCGTCGGTCATTTCTGGCAGGTCCTGTAATTCAGAAATGCTGACGATGCCCTGCGGACGACTGTTTCGGAGATAAATGATCTCGTCGGCGATGTCCGTATGGTCCGGAAACATCTCTCTGAGGAAATCGGCTTCCACGGTATTGATGTTCATCTTCCCGGGATGTCGCTCGTAGGGTCGATTCAGGGTGGTTTCGCTGAGGATCAAATCGACTGTTTCGGACGGGAGAATTTCCTGCATGGCCGATTCGCCGGAGGATTGGTTGCGGCTCCCGGATTGACTCTGGCCTTGGTTCTGGTTCGGGGTGCCCGACGGTTGGGAGTTTCTCGAAGATTGGCCAAGGTTCTGGGTGCCTGATCCGGATTGGCCGATTGAGGCGGGATTCGATGATGTGCCGCTGATGGGACTGAAATATAGCGACTCAAGCGAAGTCTCCGATCCATTGCCATACCCGATGAGCATCTCGGCATGTCGTTCACTGACCCCCAGACGATCCACCAGTTCATCGATGGTCGCGTGCCGCAATTCCAGCCGAGGGAGACCCGTGCCGGTCGCCCCCTCAGCAAGGGAAAAAGTCGTCAGGCGTGCCGCCCACCCCGGCTCAAGGATGCCATCCGGTTCGTCCTCCGGAAGGGAGAGGGCGCCGTCGTTCTCTTCCGGATCCAGGCGATTGTTGAAATTCCAGTCTTCACCGCGAACGTATTCGGGCCAGATGCCGGCAATCAATTCCAATTCAGCCATGTTGTGCATGGGCCCGTTACGTGGTTCGTAGGGGTAGGCGAGACTCAAGTAATACTCACGTTCCACGCCAAACGTCGACGGTTCATCATCATCATCGATCCAGTCGCTGATGGACGAGGGGATGTCGATCCGCATGTTCCGGAAGGTCTGCATGATGCGACCTCGTTGTGAATCGTGATGTATGTTGAATCGGGAATGTTCGTCCATGGGGCCCTTGAAATCGCGGCCATTGACATGATGCAGGATTTCATAAGACGCCCCCTCGACCTCGCCCAAGGCGACGTCCTCGAGATCATAGATCATCGCGAAGGCGTCGTCGGGAATGGGATCGAACGTGTGATCCGCCAGGACGGCAATGGTGTCCTCAAGCCCCGCGCGGGCGGCCCAGCGAGTCTGGGTACGAGCGAATGCTTCCCGCCCCTGCATGGCCTGACGAAAGGCCGTGAGTTGCACGGCGCTGGTCACGATGGCCGCGAGCGCGATGGCCCACAGTACAACGACGATGACTGAAGCACGGCGATTTGACATTTCATGCAAGCTCATGAGTTGCCTCCGGGTCGTATGGGTGGCTTGGTCGAACCGGTGCTTGAGCCGGGAGCGATGAATCTGGGTCGGTAATTGTCATCGACCCCATTGAGAAACCGAGCCCGGCGAGGGTCGTCCGGTCCGCCTTCCTGGCCCGGGCCCGGAACGATTCGAGGTCGTCCGTTGGAATCGATCTGGATATTGTTCCCCATACCGTCTTGGAAACCAGGCGTGGAGCCGTCAGGTAAAATGATATCGTCCAGCGAAGGGGCCCCGTTCGAGTCGAGTCCACCTGGGTTCTCCGTATCCTCATCGTCGGCGTGTTCCGCTTCGTACATCGCCAGGAGATTTTGTCGGGGCAGTAGAATCCGATCGAATGCGACGATGGTGCGCAATGTCGCGATCGACGACTCGTAGACTTCGCCATCGCCCGATTCTCCGCTGGCGATGACCGTGATACGCACGGCGTATGGCAAGCCGTCATAGTCCGAATCCCAATCTTCGAGCCATTGAAAACCGTCGTATACTTCGATATTGAGCCCGATGATGCTGTTGGCGAGGGGCGTGGCCACGCCGCCGCCTCGAGGATATTTGTCCGGGAATGCGTCACGACGTCGCCACAGGGTCGGGGAATCCCCGAACTCCTCCTGGACGCGGTATTGCACTTCGCATTCGGTGCCTTCGCCGTTGTATTCGATGTTTCGGAGTTGGCGGAGCTGGTTGCTGAAGATCAGCATTTCGTCACGATCCATCGTTCCGAGAGGCGTGTTCACGTCGAGATCCCGAAGCAGGAATCGTGAAAAGAAAAGATCCTCATGCCGGATGAACGACACCACGTCGCGACGCATCTTTTCGAGGGCTGAATCGGCGCGAAGATACGCTTCAAGTCTCTGGCGACTTGAAATTTTGGCTTTGGCGAGCGTTGACAGGCAGGTGGAAATCGAGCCGAGGATGAAGGTGGTGATGACGCCCGCCACGATCAATTCCACAAGGGTGAATGAACGACGATACGGAGGCCGAGTCTGTAAAAGTCGATTATTCCTCTTCATCGAAGTACCTCGAATCCCGGTCCAGTATTTCGATTGGTTCGCGAGGCACGAGATCCTCGCCCAGACGCGCCGCAATCAGGGTCTCCACCGTGATCTCGCTGGTGCCTTGCGCGTTGGGCCAGCGAATCGTGGCCAGGACGCGATACGGTTTTCGTGGCCCCTGCTCTTGAATATCGATCTCGTATTCGTATTCCTCGAATGGCGCCTCGAATGTGCCATACGTGTCGTGAATCTTTGGAAACGTCTCAGGGCCTTCGACGAGCACCATGCTCAGTTTCTCGTCCGCCAGCCAGGACGCCACGAGTATGTTTTCCCCCTTGACCTGGGAAGCGAGCGATCGGCTGGTGATGCTGATCACCGCGGCGATGCCGATCCCGAGCATGACTCCGCCCATGATCACTTCGATCAGCGCGAATCCTCTCGGGCGATGTCGGAGGTTCAATCGTCGAATGGTCATATCACCAGTCCTCCCGATCACGACCGTCCGAATCAAGATCGATCGGACCCCCCAGGGAGTCGAAGTAGTTGTCGCCGTTCACTTTGAAAGGCGCCAGGGCATGCGAAGCCAGCACGATCGTCACCACTCGTTCCGGTCCTTCGAGCACGATGGCGATGGCGGGGCGGTTCTTGCCCGGTTCGGTTTGCAGGGGCCATTGACTGATGTCAACGGATTGCCCTTCGGCCTGGACGTCGAGGATGTTCACGTCATCGGGAAGCACGACCGGCTTGACGTATCGATCTATGACCCAGGCCGATGTCGTTTCAGTACTCATCTCGTCCTGATCGAGCACCATGAGCACGAGACGATGATTCATCGTGTCTTCCCACAAACCGATCGGCCTTCGCCCCAGGCTTTCCCGCTGTGCGTACATCATCAGCAGATCGCCCACCTGATCGGTGGCGAGATCGAACATGCGATCGCGATTGCCGGTGAGTCGAGGCAGTGTCATGGCCGCCATGATCCCGATGAGCACGATCACGATGATCATTTCGACGAGCGTGAAGCCGACTCGGATTGTTTTGCGTCGTTGATCCATCATGAATGCATCAATTGGTGATGTCGTCTTCGTTCCCGAATTGTTTGTCTTCGCCAGCCGAAATGATATCGAAGTCGGTATTGACCTCGCCCGGGATGACAATTTGATAGGGCGTCCCCCACGGATCGATCAGGTTATCGTCCTTCTGGAGGTAGGGGCCGTTCCTGCCCCCGCCGTCGTCGGCGCGACGTCGAAGGGTTTCAAGCTCGAAATCAGGATCGAGACGGGACTGTTCGATATCCAGCAAGTACATGGTCACCTGGGTCTCAAGGCTCTTGGCATCCGCCAGAGCCTTGTTGTTCCTCGCGTCACCCACTCGCCCCATGATTCGAGGCACGATGAGGCCGGCCAACAAGGCGATGATTGTCACCACCACGATGATTTCTATCAGCGTGAAGCCAAGGCGGATCGGACGTCGGGATCGGGAGGAAGTTAGAAGTCGTTGGTTGTTTCGTATCTTGGTCATGTCGAGTCGTCCTCGTTTCTCATCCAACCATGGATTGCAATTCGAGCAGGGGCAGGAGTATCGCCGCGAGCACGAATCCACCCATCAGCGCCATGACGATCAGCAGCACTGGTGGGAGGGCCTTGGTGAAAATTTTGACGGAGTTGTTGACCTGTCGGTCAAAAGCGGTTGCCGCATGGATGAGCATGCTGTCGAGCTTGCCCGATCGCTCGCCCAGATTGATCACCTGGATGAGCAGGGGCGGAAAGAGCCCCGACTTCTCCAAAGGATCGGCCAGCGACTTGCCCGCGGTGACCTCTTCCGCCACCTCGTCGATCGCGCTCATCATCGCGACATTGCCGAGGGTGGCATTGGTGATACGCAGGGATTCGAGAATCGGGAGGCCGGCGCTCGTGAGCGTGCCCAACGTACGAGTGAACCGGGCCACCGCCACATCACGGAGCAGTTTGCCCACCAATGGAGCTTGCAGCTTGTAATAGTCGATCCGATAGCGATTCTGGGGCGTGCTTGACCATGTTCGCCATCCGAATACCGACAAGACGATACCGATCAAGGCCCAATACCAGTAGCTTCCGAGAAAGGATGCGATACTCAGCAGCACCTGCGTAGGCCAGGGCATTCGGATCTGTCCCTGGAGAGGTTCAATGAGTTTGGGCACAAGCACCGTCACCAGAATCGTGGCGCTGATGCCGATCAGCCCCGCGACGATCATCGGATACAACGTCGCGCCCAGAACTTCACGACGTAATTCGACGGAACGTTCCAACAGTTCGGCCAGTTGATGCAGAACCTCGCTCATGCGACCCGAGGCGTCCGCGGCCCTCAACATTCCAACCGTCATGTCGTCGAACGGTGCCCCGTAGTCTTGTGCCGCCTGATGCAGGGGATCGCCTGCCTCTATGCGTTCGATCAAGTAATCGAGAATGATCGGCATCGCGTGACCCGCCGCCTGGCGACGTACGGTTCTCAAAGATTGCATCAGTGGCAGGCCGGCCTCCAGCGCCGTCGCCAATTCGCGTATGAAATTCCCCAAATCCGTGCGTCCTACCGAGGGGTGATCGCTCCGACGAAGGATTCCAGAGGTCGGGGAGGCGGCGCTCGATGATTGAATGAAGCGGAAACTGGTGGCTTTCTTTTTCGCCGACTTGCCGTCCTTCAAGGCGTCGATCTGGACCGCTGTTTCACCTCGGCCCAATAACTGGCGGATCGCATCGACGCGATCGGACGCCGCGAGCGTTCCCGCTCGGCTTTCGCCACTGCTCGTCAAACTCTGGTATTGAAAGTTCGGCATCGGGTGTTAAACGTCTGAATCGTCAGTGTCTTGCGTGGCTCGTAAGACTTCTTCGATGGTGGTTTGTCCTTCAGAGGCCTTCAAAAGGCCGTCATGCCTCATATTGTCGTACGAATCCCCAATCAAGTCGATCAATTCGGTGATGCTGTTGTTCTCGGAGATGGAACGACGGAGGCTCGAATTGATCTGAAGCAATTCGAAGAATCCAAGGCGGCCATAGGTCCCGCTGTTGTTGCATTCATCGCAGCCCTTGCCGATCCAGACCTGTCCACCGAAGAGCTTGAGTTCATTGGGACGGAGCCGATGTTCGATGTCCTCGGACATCGGGACCTTGGTCTTGCAGTGGGGGCAAAGACGACGGCCCAGACGCTGGGCCAGCACGCCTTCCAGTACGGAGGCCACGAGATAGGGTTCGACGCCCATATCCACGAGTCGGCCGATTGATCTGACCGCAGCGTTGGTGTGCAAGGTCGAGAAAATCAGGTGACCCGTCAGGGCTGATCGAATTGAAATCTCGGCGGTCTCGCCATCGCGGATTTCTCCGACAAAGATGACATCGGGGTCTTGTCTCAGGATTGCCCTCAATCCGGTGGCGAATGTCAGGCCGCGTTTTGGATTGACGGGGATCTGGTTGATGCCTGAGAGTTCGTACTCGACGGGATCCTCGATGGTGATGATTTTCTTTCGTGGATCGTAGAGCTTCGACAGCGCAGCGTAGAGCGTGGTGGTCTTGCCCGAACCGGTGGGGCCCGTCACGAGCACCATGCCATGGGGCTTGGCGATCAGACGATCCATGGACTCTCGCAACGCCTCGCCCATGCCGAGCGTCTTCAAGTCGAGGGCCAGTGAACTCTTGTCGAGAATACGCATGACGATCGATTCGCCGTAGAGCGTCGGGACCGTCGACACGCGGATATCCACCTTGCGTCCTTCGAATCGCAAGGTGATATGACCGTCCTGGGGCACGAATCGTTCGGCGATGTTCATGCTGGACATGATCTTGATACGGCCCACCAGGGCAGGCTGAAGGTGCTTGGGAGGCGGGGCCTGCTCCACAAGCAGGCCATCCACGCGATACTTCACTTTCAATTCATTTTCGAAAGGCTCGATGTGAACGTCCGAGGCGCGGCACTGGATCGCCTCAAGCAGCAACAGGTTCACCAGGTGAATCAGCGTGGGCTGTTCGGCCATGCGGTGGATGTCCGCCGCGTCGATGGCCTCGAGATTGTGCTCCAAGGAGTCGGAAGACTCGTCCCGGTCACCGGCCAGACTTTCGGCCATTCGCGCCGCCGTCGTGCCATAATGCTCACGCATCAGTTCGGAAAAGAATTTCGTATCGAGCCCCAACCGGGTGATCGGGAGGTTGACCAGGGTGGTCAGTTCATCGACGGCATCGATATCGAGCGGGTCGATCATCGCGGTCACGAGGCGATGTTCATCGATTCGAAGCGGCACGACCCGCAACCGGACGGCAATGTCGGACGAGATCAGCTTCAGCGCATCGGCCTCGGCCTGAGGCATCTCCTCGGCCCATTCAAGACCAAGCGATTTACATCGGTCACGCAAGATCTGAGCGTCATTCGATTTTGACGAGGCCCCGGCCTCGGGGTGACCATTGGCCAGTTCATTGCTCGATTGTACTTCTGTATGTGCTTCGGCCATAAGTCCGGCTCTTCACTTCTACGGAGGTCGATGATCAGCGGAAATTCCTGCCCTGTCTCTCACGGCGGGCCGGATCTCGTCCCTTGTGATCCGGAGACCGCTCGATCTCTGTGGTTCAAGCATGCAATGAGAGTCAGCAAGTTGCGATGTCTTACATTCAAATCCCGAAGTGAAACGGGAGAAAGATCATGGCGTACGCTCGGAACGGTCGTTCATTGATCCACAAGTCCTCATCGGCGATTTCGGGATTTGCTGGAAGCACTGTCACTTATCCTGCCCCCCCCAGTATCACTTTGGTTCATGAGTCGCAATCGATCCAGCCGCGCCTGTCGTTGCAGATAGCGCTGGGCCTGGGGCAAGGCGGCGAATTCGTCCATGGTCAGGAGATTCTGCAATGATTCGATGTAGGGATTGGAGAGTTCATCGCGCTGATAGACATTGCGTCGGGGAATCGAAACTTGCCTTTGAGGTTTCTGTTTGTTCATCCTGTCTTGAAAAGATTCGATGCGAATCCGCATTTCCTGAGGCTGGATCATCTGGTGATCGGCCAGCATGTTCGCGTTCATCGGGGCCAATTCAGATTCATATCGGAGCTGCATGTCTCGAATCGCATCGTACTTCTCCGTCGTCAGGCCCTGCATATCCAAGGCGCTCAGATAGATGTTCTGCATCAAGGTGCGACGGTAAATTTGGGGATAGGCTCGCTCCAAGGCGAGCTGTTTGAATTCCGCACTCAGTTCGCCTGGAAGATTTGAGGCAATCTGCTCTCGAAATGAATCGTTGATGTCGCGAATATTGACCCGAAGCGTGACCTGACGTTCAGCTTCGACGGTGCTCACCTTCCCCTTTTCAGAGGAGATCGAGTTCAAGAGATTGACCTGGGCTCGATTGAAGGACTCTTCTCGTGCAATGAGCGCAAGGTCAAGTACGATTTCGTATTCGCCCAGGGAGGCTTCAATCAGGTTCATTATCGAGTCGGGTATGTCCAGATCGCGAATGACATGAAAAAGATCGATCGATTCGCCGTCGAGGCGTCCCTTGCTCATGGACTTTTCGCGAAGCATGCGCCTGAGGAAGGAGGGCCATCGATCGAGCTGTTCCAGCGAAAGCACGGTTTGCACGCTCAGCAGCAACTCCTCGCGCAGGACTTTCTTGTCATCGATCAGATCGCGCAGCGGTTGAAGAGCCGCTCGCACCATACTGTTCTTGTCCAGAGCCTGAAGTTCGTTCTGCATGTCCTCGAAACGAAGATTCATGTTTGCATGTGCATCCTCGAATCCATCCATGTAATCATCGAAGAGGGCTTCGATGATCACCTGCTGCGTTTCGTCCAGATCCAGACCTTCTGAAAAGAGAACAATGTCACGGCCATAGAACTCTGCGGACAACGCCTGAACGAATCCGGCGCCTTCTCCGATCTGGGCCGAACAGGGCTGCGCCAGAGCCACGAGCGTCAGCATGATCATGGGCAAGGTGGGGAAGGATCGAACTATCGGACTTCGTTTGAATGACATACGCGGTAATCTCCTCAGATCTCTTATCTCGACTGACATCGGTTCGGGACGGAGCCGCCATAAGGCTGCTCTTCCTCAAGTATCCAACGATTCAAGGCAGGCAATATCGCACCGATTCACGAAATCGAAGAATATCACGATGTCGTGTTTATCCAGAATCGTTGTTATTTGCCCTCAAACAGCGAATTTGTCCGACAGAGGCCATTCAAATTGGTGAATGAAGATCGATCGCCATCTGATCAGGATCATCGAAGCCCACAATTCATCGATTTCAGGTCTTGGCCCAACGCTGAAGTTTTAGAAAAGGAGTGAGAAAGGCAATTTCGATCAGGTCAAGACGCTCGGATTTGAAGGCTCATGCTCGCCATACGTATCACGCAGAGTACGACGCATGATCTTGTTTGAGGCAGTTCGGGGCAGGCTCTCGATAATCCGGACTTCATGGACCCGAAAAAGCGGATTGAGATTGTCTGTAATTAAGGTCTGTAATTCCGTACCCAACTCGCTCAGGTCGTTTGGAGTCTCAGGATCGGTCGATGGCTCCAGCACGGCATATACGACCAGACATTCGGGGCCGCCATCGGCGGGCGGGATGGCAACCGCCGCGGTTTCCTGGATTTGCTCATGCGTATTGAGTACCCGCTCGATCTCGACCGAGCTGATCTTGATCCCACCCAGGTTCATCGTGTCGTCGGCTCGGCCCTGGGCCTGGAAGTACCCTCCCGGGAGACGACACATCTCATCGCCATGACGACGCAATGTTTGACCTGCGGGTCCAGTTGGCGTCGATTCATAGTACACCTCGTGATGCTTGCCATTGATCAACGTGGTGGTCAGGCCGATCGATGGTGGGACGAGAAAGACTTCGCCCGAATCGGCGGTGAGTCCCTGCTGATCAACAATGACGAGATCCAATCCCATGGTGGGGGTGCTGAAAGTTGATGGCGTGGCGGGCTGGACCATGGTTCCCGTGATGTACCCGCCTCCGATTTCCGTGCCGCCGCAATATTCGATCACCGGGGCATACCCCGCCTGGGTCATGAGCCAGAACATATCCTGAGCGTTGGAGCATTCCCCCGTCGAGCTGAAACAGCGGATCGACGTCCAGTCGAAATCATTCACCGCGTCGGATGATCGCCATGCTTTCACGAGGCTCGGGACAACGCCCAGCATCGTGACCTTTGCATCCTGGATGAATTCGCAGAATCCGCTGGTGTTGGGCGCGCCTTCATACAGTGCGATTGTGGCCTTGTTGACAAGCGCGGCGTAGAT
>JAPULD010000341.1 GCA_027295365.1 Planctomycetota bacterium | reverse complement strand
GAACGAGGCATCGCCGAGGCCACCAGGCGGATGAACTGGGGTCGGTCGCCCTCGATCTCAAGACTGGCGTTGTCATCAGGCACGATCATCATGTCGATTCGCACACGATTGACGATGCGACCCAACTCATAATCGAGGATGAATGGCGGCACGGGATCGCCATTCGCATCGGTCTGGGCGACGACGCCTTCGAGCAGCAGATGGGCGGCTTGCTCCACGCCGTTCACATCAAAAAGGACCACGTAAAGAGCTTCACCCACAGGTCGACCCGCCGTGGGATTTTCGACCCATTCCAGTGACATGCCTTGTCCATTGACATTCACGAAGTCGATGAAATTGCTTTCCACCGTAGTGATCGTGGGATTCGCGGGAAAGGGGCCGAATTCCTGCCCCGTCCGGATGAGCGTGAGCATGCGATGCATGGCCAGCCGCGCGATGGTGTGCGTCGAGGCTTCCTCCGTGGTGCGTTGGTAGGCGACAAAGGAGGCGTCCAATGCGACCAACGTCGAGGTCAGCAACGTCGCGGTGATGCCCAGCGCAATAAGCAACTCGACCAGGTTGAAGCCTCGTCGAAGCGTTCGAGTCGAGGCATGAAGGCCAGTGGTGTTGATTCGGGTCATTGTCATGGGGCTCCTCATTCGACATACGTTCCGGGCACGGGCGTGGCCTTGATGGGCCAGGGAATACCGTCGGGCAACATCGCGTTCGGGTCATAGCGCAGAATGATCTGCCCAAATCCTGAAAATCCTGCATCACCGGGGCCTGAGCCTTCGCCATCGCCGTCTTCGGCGCCGAAGTAGCCGATGGTGGTGTTGAAAGCGTCGGGCTTGCCGCCGTAGAAGAGCGGGCCGGCGCCATCTTCGGGTCGGAACGTCATCATGAGTGTGCCGTTGACTTCCGCGACGCCTCGGATGTCCATGACGCCCGCGACGATGATGCCCGTCAACTTGGTACGAAGAGTCGGGTCATTCTGGAACGACCCGACATCCACGGACCAGCCGGGCAGCAGGATCGAGCTCTTGCGCAACTCGATGAGGTCCGAGACGCTGATCGTGCTCAATTTCGAAATCAGGACCGCCGAGTCGGCTTGGGCCAGCAGATCGATGTCATTCTCGTCGTTGTAGAACCTGGTGTTGCCGGTGAACTGCACCTTGTTGCGCCAATGCGTGTACTTGTTGGGGATGTCACCCGTGACGGAACCAAGAATCGTGCAATTATGGAAACGAATATTATTGGAGAGAGGCCGGCTGTCGAGAATTCCCGTGACCGCGGTCGTCGAGGTCTCCAGCGAGTTGAAACGCGTCTGGTAAAAGTAAATACCACTGCCGGGTGGGACCTCGACCGGTTCCATGGATCCGGTGTAGTTCCAGTTGTCGTCGTTGATGTCCTCCGTGGTCTCGAGGTAGGTCACGCCCACGAAGGTGCAGTCCTCGAACAACGCATTGCATCCCAGGGGAATTCGCACGTTGGTGAATGTCATGTCGCGATACGTCTCGCGCTGGTAGAAATCGTATGCGCCGGCGGAGCCGAAAGGCACCGACTCCCATACATTCGGAACCAGGTACGTCCCCCCGCCCGCGATCTGCGCCGCAACCTGGCCGGTTCCGGTATCGCCGAACACGGTGGACCCCGAGGTTCGATCGTCGTACCACGTATGACTCTCGGATACCATGGCCGTCGTGACTTCCCGCAGGTCCTGGTCCGGGGCGGTAAAGATCACTGGAGATTCGTCGATTGCCGTCCGGGTCGCGCCATGGACAACCGTCTGGTAGGAATTGCCGTGCCCGAGTTCCCAGTCTGCGCGAGCGATCGCAAAGCTGATCTGGCCTCGCACCTTGGCGTAGAGGTCGAATCCGTCGAGCACGCCGTCGAGATACCCGAGTGACGTGTCGCTGGCGGTGATGAGGCCATCGCCATCGCGATCGGGATTGGCCGAATCGATGAGTTCACTGAGCTGATCGTCGAGAGAGAACTCGACAGCCATCCCGCTCAAGGCATTGGAGTAGACGACGCCGCCATCGCCATTGGCGTCGAAATGGCTGAGAAAGAGATCAAAGTCATCGACATACTCGTCGTTGTCATAATCGACCAGTGTCGCGTTGCCCGAGATACCAATGTCCTCGACGGGATGTTCGGGGCGCAAACGCCCGTCGCCATCCACGTCATAGGTTGCAATTTCCTGGAACAGCGTGTCGAGCTTGGCATCGAGCAATGAATCCAGGAAGTAGAAATCGCTGCGCATGACGAGCGGATCGCCGTTCGCCAGGGCGAGTTCACCCGCGACGGTGCCATACCGGGTTCCGAGCGGCCCCTCGACCAGCACGTTCTTGCCGATCATCAGGCGATTGGGGCTGATCAGCGAATACTCGATCCTTTTCTCGAGTTCGAAGTCCATCTGGATGGTGCGATGAATGCCGTCGGAGACGCCTTCACTGGTCACTCGGACGAATGGCTGACCTGAAATCAATTCATACGTCAGTCGAAAATAGGGCCCCAACGAATCGGGATTTCCGCTTGCATCCTGTTGCAGGGCGATCGGCCTGACGCGAAGCGTCCCGAAGACCCCATCGATTTCTGGAAGCGAAGTATCACCCGGCTCGGGCGTCACCCAATGATCATCCGCGAGGTGGGCATCGCGCAACGCTGCGGCGATACCGTTTGGGGGCGAACCAACCACATACCCGATGGGAGGCAAGATGGTAACGACGCCATCCCCGCCACCGTAGGTCCCCAACCAGAGATCCTCCGCGTAGTCCGCGTCGATGAACCCCTTCTCGATGACGAAGCGGCTGCTTTCCTTCTCAAGCCTTTGAACGGCAAATGCCATGCCGGTTTCCGCGGCGCTCATGGCCCTGGAGACCTGCATATGCGTGTACGCAGTTCGCAAGTTGCCTTGGGCCACCACCGCCATGGCCGCGGCCAGGGAGCCGAAGATGACCAGGAACATCATGGCCAGTATGGACGCGACACCGCGTCGGTGGCCAGTGTCGGGCTTCCTCGAACGGTTCAATTGGATGTGTCCAGTCATCGAATCCTTCTCCACGCCTCCAGTACCATTGCTCCCCCGGGTCCGATCGGTCAATTGGACGAGACCCACGACACTCGCGCCACTTCTCTGGGTGAACTATCACTCGGCCCCTGATACGAAACGACCACCGTCATGCGAATGAGGTAGATATCTGCATCGAGCGGCGAATTGGTGATGTTGAACGGATCCACCATGTCAACAAACACCGTCTGCATCCAACCGTCCATGTTCGGAATGATTTCTCGCCGACTGTTTCGGGGCCCGTTGACCACGCCTGACACCGGGATGCCCGAGAAAACCAGGCCTGTTCCAGAGGGGCCGTCGAAATCGTCCAGATCGTCGTAGTCGAAGATCGTCAATTCCGTTTCAGGTTCAGGACCCCAGAACGCATCTCCCGTCACGGGATCATGCCGAGGCAGGGTCAACGTCATTTCTCGAATCTCGTTGCCGAGCCACGTCGCGGTGCTGAGGTGCGTTGACCATGAGTTCTTTTGGTGGAAGGCCATCTGGGCGGACACGATCGACAGCACGCCCACCCCGACGATGATCGTGGCCAGCGCCGTCTCGATGAGCGTGAAACCCAGTCGATGACGATGACGCATCGTCCGCGCCACCCTTGCGGGAAGTCGTCGGCTCCGGGTTCGATACGAATTCACGTCATGCATGTCCTTGTTCCTCACGCCTCCTAGTCCGAACACTCATTAGCCCACCAGGGCGCTCATCTTGAAGATGGGCAGGATGATGGCCATGGCGATGAAACCGACGACCGCACCCATGACCAGGATCATGATCGGCTCGATCATGCTCGTCACGGCCTTGATGGCGTCGCGCAGCGCCGTGGCGTAGTACTCCGAGATCTCCTCGAGCACCTCGCCGAGGCGACCCGATTCCTCTCCCGCGCCGATCATTTGCGTGACCGATTTTGGCAACAGGGTGCTCTTGGTGAGCTCTGATTGCACCTTCTTGCCCTGTTTGACTGCGGCGTAGACATTGCGCCACATCTTCTTGAACAACAGGTTGCCGGTGATGTCGCCGGTGATGGCGATCGTGTCCAGCATGGGCACGCCCGCGTTGAGCAATTCGCCCATCGTGTGCAGCGATCGGCTCACGTACAACGCTCGGAACATGCGACTGAACAAAGGCAGTTTCAGCTTGGTGCTGTCCCACCAATACCGGCCGAACTCCGTCTTCAGGAAGAGCAAGACCCCAACGATGACGGCGATGAAACCGATGATCAGCACCCACCAATATTGCGTCATGAAAGCCGAGGCATCCATCAGGAACAGCGTCGGCCAGGGCAAGTGATCCTCCTTGCCCTTGAAGACGGCCTTGAACCGAGGGAGGACGAACGTCAGCAGGAACACCGTGACGCTGATGGCCATCGCGGCAATGATACCTGGATAGATGCTCGCCCCGATCACCATCTTGCGGGT
>JAPULD010000340.1 GCA_027295365.1 Planctomycetota bacterium | reverse complement strand
CGAGCTTGGAGAGAACTTCCAATCCGAATGACTCCAGCGTGAAACTGGCGGTCACCGTCCCCCAGGCCAACGAAGTCTGGATGGTGTGAAAATCCGTCAGGCCCACACTGGCGATGTGGCCCATGAATCCGCCGGCAAAGGAATCACCCGCCCCGGTCGGATCGATCACCTGGGATGCATCCGCCGGATAGGCCGGGATGACCGCAATGCCATCCCGATGAACGAGGATCGCACCGTGAGCCCCTTTCTTGACCACCACGAAACTGGGGCCAAGTTCGAGGATTTTCCGAGCCGCGCTGATGGCGTTGTTGACCTCCGTCAATTGCTCGGCCTCTTCATCATTGATGATAATTCCATCGACTCGAGCCAAGAGGGCCAACAGATCATCGTGGGCGATATTGATCCATAGATCCATGGTGTCGGCGACCACGAGCTTTGCCTCAGGCAACTGATCCATGAGATGCATCTGCGTGGCGGGATGGGAATTTGCGAGAAAGACGTATTGGCTGTCTCGATAGCTCTCAGGGATGGGAGGCGCATCCTCACCCAACACCCCGAGTTCCGTGAACAGGGTCTCCCGCTTGTTCATATTCTCGAAATATCGCCCCCCCCAGGCAAAGGTCGATGAATCGGGACGGACCTCCAGCCCTTTGAGGCAGATATTCTCGATCCCTTCGAGCACCTGCCGGTGTTCGCTGGGCCAATCGCCCCCCACCGCGGCCACGACCCGCACCGGGGTCTGAAACGAGGCCGCCGCAGCAAAATAGGTACATGACCCTCCCTGGACGGCTTCAGCCTTCCTCGTGGGGGTATGAACCGTGTCAATTCCGATGGATCCAGTCACTAACAATGGCATGGAGCCGAGTATAGCGGCTGATTTCTCCCTCGAAACCCGTCACAAGACATGGCTTTCATCTGTATCACTTTCAGATACCTGAAATTTTCAGGTTCATTTTTGTAACCATTCGGAAACGAACCCGTTCTGAGAGTGATTCATGTCGCCCCAAGAGTATCGACAAGCCGTGCACGAGCATAGCAACCGCGTGCACTCCTACGCGGCATGGCTGCTTCGCGACCTGGAAGAATCTCGCGACGTCACGCAGGACGCTCTCATGAAACTCTGGATCAATCACGAAAAGGTCGTTCCCGAAGCCGCCCGATCATGGCTGCTCAAGGCGGTCTATCGGATGTGCATCGATCGGGTCCGAAGGCGTCCCCCAAGAGCCCTGGGACGCACTATCGATCTGGCGGCTTTGACCCCTGGGCACAGCCCGATCCCGGAACACCGTTCGATCAATGAGGAACAGAGTCGCGCCCTGAGCGAAGCCCTGGGGCTCCTGCCCATTCGAGAGCGAGCCCTGATCCTGCTTCGCGAAGTCCAGCAACTCAGCTACGCGGAGCTGTCGGAAGTCTTTGAGATGCCCCTCGGTTCGATCAAGGGGACCTTGCACCGGGCTCGCCAGAATCTTCGTGAGGTGCTGAAATCTGATACTCGTCTGGAGATGTACTCGTGATCAGTCACGCCCATTCCGAATCGACCTCTCACGACTGCAAGGCGTTTCGCGAAGCCATCGAGATTCAGCATGATGGCGAGGACAGCCCGATCCAGGTCGAGCAGTTGGATCGCCATGTTCTCGATTGCCCCCGTTGCGCCGATTTTCGCGACGAGCTCGATTCCCTGCGAAACCTCTTTCAGAATCTTCCCGAAGCGCCGTTCCCGGTTGAGGCCCTTGACGAAGTGCTCGCCGACTCAGTGGAACGAATCCAGCCCATCACGCCCTTGGTGATGATCCGCAAGATGGGGATCAGCCTGGCCGCGGCGGCAATGCTCACGTTCGCGGTGGTCGGGGCGTGGTTCGCGGCCCAACCGACTTCCCTGGAAGAACAATACACCGAAGCTGAACTGGTACGACTCGAACAAGACTTGTACGCCATCATGTACAGGCTGGGCGACACCGTTCAGCTCAGCGAGAAGATCGCGGTGCACGACGTATTGATCAAGGAGACATCCCCGATCATTCGAGTCGTACCCCTGACCGCACCCCGGCTCAACAACGATACAGAAACCAAGTCGCAGGCTCAGAACCCTTGACTTGCACCATGGAGATTTTTCGATGACCTCAGAAGTTATGCAACCAATTCACTCGAACATCCGCGTCACCCGCTGGCTCATGTCGCTGGCCTTGATGCTGGTACTTTCACCCGCCTTGTCAGCGCATGGCTTTGACACCTCCGACAAGGACCATCCGGCGTACGTCGAAGGTTCGCAATTCCTGGATCTCATCGATCCCAAAGGTACGCTGATCGAAGTGAACCTCAGCCGCCGCCTGATCAAGATTTTCTGTGGCCGGGCCATCAAGAAGCGCGAGCCGGTCATCGCGGACATCCTCGACGACCTGGTTTCCTTCAAGGCCATCATTGGCGACGTCAATGAGGAAACGCAGGAAGACGTCGAGGAAGAGATGAGCCGTATTCGCGAGAAACTTGATGGCAGCGAGTGGGAGCGATTCGTCCGCGTGCGCGATGATGGTGATGAATATGCGGCCTTCATCCACATTGATGAGGATGACGAGGAACTCATCAATGGCTTGCTTGTGCTTGGATTCATTGATGAAGGCAAGGGCAAGAAGATAATTTTCGTGAATCTGGTCGGCACCATCGATATGGAAAATATCGCATTGCTGGGCGACCACATGAACATTCCGGGGCTTGAGGCCTTGCCTCCCATGAGCGAGATCAAGCGTGACAAGAGCGCTCGCAGCGACGATGAGGAACCGGAGTCCTCGAACGAGGACCCCCTCTACTCTCGTCGCGATCTGGAATAAGTTCTTTCTATGGCTGGACGCCCCACTTACACTGAAACACGGATTCGGAGTCGAATCATGCATCGTTTACGTTACCTCGTATCAATGACACTGCTCATCGGCTTCGCAATGTCCCTTCAGGGATGCATCGGGTTCTCGGGCCCCAATGGCATTCGCAAGGACATCGCCAAGTCGCAACATATCGAACTCGAAAAGGAATTCGGAATCGATGTGGGCCCCTTGGGATTCGCCCTGGCGAATGTCATCGCCGCGCCCTTCGTGCCCGTCACCGCGGATGGCATGTGGTCGGCTTCATTCGGGGAGTACATCATCAAACCCACCGACGAGTGTTCGCTCGACGAGTTCAGTCTCGATGCCATCGCGTTCGACGACTGGGAGCAGTTCATCCGGGTTCGTGATGGCACGGAGAACATTCGCGTCATGCACAACGTCAAGGGCAAAAAGATCAACAAGATGCTGGTGTTGGTCCAGGAAGGGAATTCACTGATGATCGCTAGGCTCGAGGGGAACTTCGAGAAGGTCATCGACAACCTGATGGATTCGGATCTTTTCGAAGATCTATTCGATGACATGGATATGTTCAGGGATGGGGAGTACCAACCCGAAGAGCAGATGGAAGTGCAATACGCCGCGGCAGACTCGGTCGAAGTCGAGCGATCCTTGAAGGTCAAGTCCGGAAGGAGACCGGCCTTTTCCGCCGCCGGGGCTTGGTAACTCCATTCATCGAACCCATCCATTCTCCTAAGACTCCCAGGCGGTCCGTTCTTCCCCACACGGATCGCCTGTTCCTTTTTTGAGCATCTAAGATTCTGGCTCGATCGTTTTAAACATGAAAGCGTGGATCGGCGTATCCTTGTCATGATCCAAGAGTGGTCAGGAGCTTCATGACTTCGTTATCGATTGAAGAATCCGAACTTCTTTCTGCACTGAAGCGTGGTGATTCCGATGCCTACGAGCGGCTGGTCCGCGAATATGGGGGCCGTCTCTATGCCGCCGCCTATCGCGTGCTGGGGCGCGAGACCGACGCCCAGGATGCGGTGCAGGATGCTTTCGTTTCGGCCTTTCGAGCCCTCGACACGTTCGAGGGCCAGTCCATGCTCTCCACCTGGTTGTATCGAATCACCGTCAATGCCGCATTGCAGATTCTGCGAAAACGCCGCAATCGCCCCGAGCGGTCGATGGATGACCTCCTGCCCGGTTTCTACGAGGACGGCCATCGGAAGAATCCGAAACCGACGTGGTCGCCCCTGAGCGACGAACGAGTGCAGCAGGAGGAGACTCGGGAGCTGATCCGGGAGAAAATCTCGGAACTCCCCGAAGACTTCAGTAACGTCATCACCTTGCGCGACATCTCAGGGTTGGACACGGAGCAGACGGCCCAAGTCCTAGACATCGAACCCGGAGCCGTGCGAACGAGACTGCATCGAGCTCGCCAGGCGTTGCGGACCTTGCTTGAGGAAGAATATGCCACGTGAATGATTCGAAGGACACATGCCGGGAGGTGATTGAGTTTCTCGCCTCGTACCTTGATGAGACGCTTGAAGAGCAGGCTCGATCCAAGTTTGACGCGCACCTCGATGTCTGCCCCTATTGCCGGGACTACATGACCTCGTACGAAGACACCATTCGGCTGGCCCGATCGACGGGAAGCGATGCCATCTGCGATGAACTCGCGCCCCTTCCCGAACAACTTGTCCAAGCCATCCTCAAGTCTCGTGAACCATGATTCGGTTGTCGATCTATGTCCACCACAAAGGTTGAATTCACCAATCAACAGGGCCACTCGCTGACCGGGATCCTCGAGAAACCGGAAGGTGAGCCCAAGGGGTGCGTCCTCTTCGCCCACTGTTTCACCTGCGGCAAGTCGATGGGCATCGTCCGAAACATCGCCAAGCAACTGACGGACGAGAACCTCGCCCTCCTGCGTTTTGATTTCACCGGCCTCGGTCAGAGTGAAGGCGAGTTTGCGCAGACCTCCTTCACCTCCAATCTGAGTGATCTCCACGCCGCGGCGGAGTATCTCGAGAACACCTTCATGGCTCCCGGCGCCCTAGTGGGACACAGCCTGGGCGGAGCTGCGGTCCTCGCCACGGCCAAGAAAATCGATTCGGTTCGCTGTGTGGCCACGATCGGCGCGCCGTCCGACCCGGTGCACGTCCGACACCTGATGGGCAATGCCGAATTCGACGCCGACGACACCGCGGAAATCAGCATCGGGGGACGACCCTTTCGGATCGGCAAGGAGTTCATCGAGGACCTGGAAAAACACGATCTTGCGACCGAAATTGCAAGCCTGGGAAAACCCCTGCTCATCTGCCACTCACCTCTCGACTCCATCGTGGGCATCGACAACGCCG
>JAPULD010000034.1 GCA_027295365.1 Planctomycetota bacterium | reverse complement strand
ACATCCATGTGGCCTACAACAATCTCAGAATGGGAAGGGGGCCGTGAAGGACATCGGGCTAGCGGTTTCCTGATGCACTAAGCTCAACGTCAAGGCGTGCAGCATGAGTCGAGAAGAAGCGTTCAGAGCTTCCGGGGGGGCGTAGAGGTCATCGCCCAGGATGGGATGCCCGATCTGCAGCAAATGCACGCGAAGTTGATGGGATCGCCCAGTGAGGGGAGTCAGCTCGAGTCTCGTCCTGTCCTCATTACGCTCGATCACGCGCCACTTCGTGCTGGCCCATTTCCCTTGGTCGTGATCGACGATCTGCCTCGGGGGGTTGTCCATGTCCTTGCGGAGGGGAAGGGTTATTTCACCATGCTCACCTTTGACGATTCCCTGCACGATGGCAATGTAGGATTTCTCGACCTCACGATCCTGAAATTGCATGCTGAGATGACGATGTGCCTCTGCATCGAGGGCCATGACGATGACGCCCGACGTGTCCCGGTCCAGTCGATGGACGATTCGGGCACCTTTGAATTGCCTTGCCGCGCGGGTCGCGAGGACGTCCTGTTTCTCAGACCCGATGCCCGGCACGGACAGTAACCCGCTGGGCTTGTCGATCACCAGGATTCGATCGTCAGAGTGGAGAATTTCACCAAAGGTTGTCTTCATGGGCATCAAAGCGTAGGGGCAATGGTGGCAAAGTCACGCTTGATGGCCTCAAGGGCCTATGATTCGAACCCCCATTTCTCCTTTTCTCCGAGTGAAAAACCCATGTCAAAGTTGATCCCGAAACTCCTTGCCTTCGCCTTGCTTTGCTCCATGGCCATCAGCCAGACAAGTCAGTTTTCCCTGGCAACTGAGGCTCCCACGGACGAGGCTGAATCCCACGCCCTGAGCAACGCGCTTCAACTGACGTTTGCGGACCGGTTCTTCAAGGCGGGTGAGTCGTATTTCTCGCCTGATGATTCGAAGATAATTTTCCAGGCCGTCGAACAACCCGAGGCGGGACAGACGCCAAAGGATTTCTATGGCATGTACGTTGGCGATATCGTCCGTGACCAGCAAGGTCGCATCACTGGCCTGGCGAACATCAAGCGACTCAGCCCCGACGACTCGGCCAACACCTGCGGCTGGTTCCATCCGACCCAGCCCGACATCGTCATCTTCGGTTCGACCATCAGCGCCCCCTCGGAAAATACCGCCCCGGGTTACCAGCGCGGCAGTGGTCGCTATCGCTGGATGTTCCCCCCCGAGATGGACATCGTGTCGTGCGATCTGAATAAAGCGGACGGGACCGCGGCGAGCTTGCGAACGATCATCGGTGATCGACAAGGTTATCTGGCCGAATGCTCCTACAGCCATGACGGTCGTCACCTGTTGTACTGCTCGCTTGAGGAGAATCAGGGCGATCTGTTCACCTACGACACCAAGACGCATACCAAGACGCATCTTGTCGATTCCCCGGGTTACGATGGGGGCCCATTCTTTTCGCCCGATGGCACACGGGTCTGCTATCGCTCGGATCGCCGGGGCAACAACCTGCTGCAGATTTACATCGGGGAATTGAAGTTCAACAACGAGGGCACGGTCGTCGGCATCGAACGTGAATTCCAAATCACCGACAACGCCCACGTCAATTGGGCCCCCTTCTGGCATCCCGCCGGCAAACACCTGATCTACACCACCAGCGAGATCGGGCATCGCAACTACGAAGTGTTCATCGTCGATGCCGATCCGGGTCGGGATGGTCCGGTGAAGTACGGCACGCGCAAGCGACGCATCACGGTGGCCGATGGTTTTGACGGGTTACCCGTCTTCGATTCCAAGGGCACGACCATGCTTTGGACGAGTCAGCGTAGCGAAGACGGACGCAGCCAGCTCTGGGTCGCGGACTTCGTGCTCGATATCGACGCGACGCCCATGGAAATGGAACCCCAGACGCATGCCCAGAAGCAGGAGCCACGCGAGATCACGGCCACCGATCCAGAGTCAGGCTTGATCTACCTCTACAACCCGACTACGCACAAGCTCACCGCCTACAACCCCAGAACGCATAAGCAACGCGATGTTTCCGATCCCGATGAGATCAGCAAGGCCAAGAAACTGTTGGAGAACGCCGACCGATAGACGCGCTCGGTATAGATTGAATCGCTCATGAACAAGATTTTCGATCAACGCCGATACTTGATTCCCTTCCGTTCGCAATTGCTGCCTCACATCTTCACCGATGTGCTGGTGATCGGCGGCGGAGTCGCGGGAATGAGGGCGGCGCTTGAGGCTTCAGAATCTGGGGACGTGATCCTGCTCGCAAAGGATTCGTCGGACGTTTCGAGCACGTCCTGGGCTCAGGGGGGCATTGCCGCGGCCCACGACGAGGACGATTCCACCGAGGCGCACCAGGAAGACACGATGAGCGCGGGGGTCGGGCTTTGCGAGCCTGAGGTCGTGAAAGCCGTCGTGGAAGATGCCCCGGCCCGGATTGATGAACTGCTTCAATGGGGCATGCGGTTCGATCGCGATTCAGATGGCAACATCACGTATGGCCGTGAAGGGGGACATCACAAGGCGCGCATCCTCCACACCGATGGGGCGGCGACGGGAGCCGAACTCACCCGTTGTCTGTCGGGGCGCGTGCGATCGCGTGAGCGGATACGCCTCTTCGATAAATGCTTCGCCCTCGACCTGTTGACGGCCGAAACCAATGGCGATCGAGGGCAAGGGCGCACCGAAGGCCGCGTGTTGGGGGCGATCACCTATCACGCGCGATATGGATTGCAGATCATCTGGGCGAAGGCGACGATTCTCGCCGCGGGCGGGGCCGGACGCGTGTATCGCGAGACGACCAATCCACCGGTCTGCACGGGGGATGGTCTTGCCTTGGCCTATCGGGCCGGGGCGATCGTGGGCGATGTGGAGTTCATGCAGTTTCATCCCACGACGCTGTACGTGGCGGGGGCAGGTCGCGCGTTGATCAGCGAGGCGGTACGTGGCGAAGGGGCGTATCTCGTGGATCGCCGAGGGAAGCGGTTCATGGAGCAGTATCACGAGATGATGGAACTGGCTCCTCGCGATGTGGTGAGCCGGGCGATCATCGATGTATTGGCGAAAACTCAGGAGTCGGCCGTCTTTCTGGACGTGCGGCATTTGGGCGAAGAGTTTTCAACAAAGTTTCCGAATCTGGACAAGTCGATCCGGTACTTCGACCTGGATCCGACGACCGATCTCATTCCGGTGCATCCATCGGCACACTACACCATCGGGGGTGTCTGGACGGACATTGAAGGCCGCAGCAGTCTTCCGGGGCTCTACGCCTGTGGCGAATCGGCCTGCAATGGTTTGCATGGGGCCAATCGTCTGGCCAGCAACAGCCTGCTGGAAGGACTCGTGTTTGGCCGTCGCGCCGGTCGAGTGGTTATGGAGATGGCTGATGCGACCAGTGGACCGATTCAGATCATCAGCGACATCCGTCAGGATGAGCATGGCGAACTGGATCTCGTGGATGTCAGGTCGTCGTTGCGAAGCACGATGTGGCGCAACGTGGGCATCGAACGCAACGCCGCTCGTCTGACCGACGTGGTGGATATGTTCGACTTCTGGGCCCGGTACACATTGGTGAATATTTTCGACGATCCGATGGGTTGGGAAACTCAGAATCTGCTGATCGTGGGGGCGTTGATCACCCGGGCCGCGCTCTGGCGGCAGGAAACACGAGGGGTGCATTGCCGCACGGATTTTCTGGAATCCCAGACCCAGTTCGAGGGTCATGCCCTGTGGCACGTCGGTCTTGACGAACCGATATTCAAGCCCATCGATCGGTCTCAGGAGGTTGCTGTATCTTCCGCTTGATCCTGTTCATCCTGATCATTGCGGGCCTCGGGGGATGCGAGCCCTATCGCATCGAGCGCCACAAGCAATCGCCGAT
>JAPULD010000339.1 GCA_027295365.1 Planctomycetota bacterium | reverse complement strand
CGAAGACGATTTCGGCTTGCGTGGCCGCTCCGGGGCGGTATCGCGCATTCGTCTCGTCCGGGACGCCAAACGGCGGCATCTACGAGGGAATCTCCTGCAGCGGCGGCAACCGATATTCCATCACCGTCACCTGCGAAGATTCTTGCTCGCCAGCCATCAACGATTCATGTGCCAACGCCACCACCATCGTCGATGGTGCGACCTTCTTCGATACGACGATGGCCACGACCGATGGCCCCACCCATGCCTCATGCGACAATGTCGCCACGGGTGACACCCAGATCCACGACGACATCTGGTATCAATACACCGCCACATGCACCGGCGACCTGATCGTGGACACCTGCAACTCCGCCGGCTTCAATACCCGAATTGCGGTCTACGACGGTTGTGACTGCCCCGTTTCCGATACGAACCTGCTCACGTGCAACGACGATTTGTTTAATTGTGAATCCGGCTCATCCGCGTTGTACGCCCCGGTCATCGCCGGCAACTGCTATCTCATTCGAATTGGCGGGCGTTCCGGGGCGAGAGGGCTGGGCACCATTCGAGTGAATTGCCTGGGAGGTGGCGTCTGCCCCGACGCGGGAGATTGCAACACCGCCCATGCCACGCCGAGCTGTAGCGATCCACTGTGTTGCGACACGGTGTGCGCACTCGATCAATACTGCTGTCTTGTGGAATGGGACGACGTCTGTGTCCAGCTTGCCGCTCAGAATTGCACCGGCGAAGCCAGTGAAGCCTGTTGCCTTGCCAACGGATCTTGCGTAAATCTCACGACTGTCGATTGCCAGATTCAAGGCGGAACTTCCCAGGGACCAGGCTCGAATTGCACGACCGTCACATGTACCACGGCTCAACCCGAAGCCTGCTGCATTTCCGAGGGGGTCTGCATCAACCTGACGCCTGCTGATTGCGCGAACCTTCCCGGCTCGCCACAAGGCCCCGGAACCACCTGTGGGGGCCAGTTGACCTGCTTCAGTGAAGCATGTTGCTTGCCTGATGAAACGTGTGCCATGCACACCACGGAACTTTGCCTGCTCGCCGGGGGCGAAGCCCAGGGGAATGGCACCGACTGTGCGACCGTAAGTTGCAGCACCACGCTGGAAGCGTGTTGTCTCAATTCAGGTGAATGCTTCGATGTCTCGCCTGAGGATTGCATCCTCCAGACCGGGACGCCCCTGGGGCCGGGAACTCAGTGTTCGAGCAATCCATGTGCCTTCACCTGCCCTACGGATATAGGCCCCCTCAACGCGGCTGATGGCATGGTGGATGTGAACGATCTGCTGGTTCTGCTTGCCGCCTGGGGTCCCTGCCAATTGCCTTGTGCCGAGGACATTGTTCAGGATGGCGTGATCAACGTCACCGATTTGCTTTCGTTGCTTTCCGCCTGGGGTAGTTGCCCCTGAGAAATTGAAATTCACCGGGAACACCCGACTTCGTGCCTTGTACAAGGGCCGGTGGTATGATTACGAATCGTAAAGACGCCACCTTGGCCCTGAATCGCCCCAACCGCTTTCCACAGCTAGATTCGAGGGTATGCTGTTGCACTTCTTAAAATCCACCCCCCAGGAGGAGTTCAGAATCATGAATCGTGCCGCTCATCACATGAAGATCCAGCTTCACTCGTTGTTGATTTGTACCCTCGTGGGCCTGACGTCCACGATGACCTTTGCCCAGGAAAGTCAACCCGAGAATCCAGCTCCCCAGTCCCAACCTGATACGCTCGCCCCCTTTCATTTCGTCCAAATGAAGACGAGTCTTGGCGACATCATTTTCCAACTCAATTACGCAAAGGCTCCCATCTCGGTCGAGAACTTTCTCAAGTATGTCGAGCAAGAGCGATACGACGGCACGATCTTCCATCGGGTGATGCCGAATTTCATGATCCAGGGCGGAGCCTTCACGAAGGATATGGGCAAGAAACAGGCGAACGATCCGATCAAGAATGAATGGCAAAACGGATTGAAGAATATGCGGGGAAGCATCGCCATGGCGCGACTGCCGGGGCGGGCTGATTCAGCCACGAATCAGTTCTTCATCAACACGGTGGACAATGCGAGTCTTGACGTGGCGCGAGACGGATCCGGCTACGCCGTCTTCGGCAAGGTGATCGGAGGCATGGACACCGTGGATGCCATTCGCACCACCCCGACTACGACCACCCTCCCCTCCAAAGGCGGCCCTGGCATGATGCAAAACGTGCCCGTTACGCCGATCGTGATCGAATCCGTCAGGAAGATCACTCCCGAAGAGGCGGAAGCCCTCGAAGGCAAGTCCTTGAAGAAGAGTGATACCCCGACCTCGAAGCCCGGTGAATGACACGACGAGCCACGAGGATCACATTCGAATTCCGCATTCATGCGATCGTGATCCTCGGTATAATTGATCGTCACCCGCGGGTGTAGCTCAGTGGTAGAGCATCTGCTTCCCAAGCAGAATGTCGAGGGTTCGATCCCCTTCACCCGCTTTTTTGCTTGCTTGGGGTTCAATGTTCAATTCAATCTTGGTGGACGGAGTCGGGTCGTCTTTGCGCCGGATACTGTTGAAACGGGGATTTGAAAATACGTCCGGCTGAATGATGACGGGATGTCCATCTCACACTGACCTCCTTCACGATCAACCGTCGTCGAACTCCAATCGTACACCGCAGGGCTCCAGTGAGTTCTTGTATCAAATTGAAGCCAGCATTCGCGTCTATGAAGCTGACGACTTGATGCCGACAATGTCATCGATGTGATGGATCTGCTGGCCTTGCTTGCGGCCCGGAACAAAACGATCCTTCAAACGACATCAATGATGATTGAATTGTCAACGTCCTTGAACTGCTTGCCCTGCCCTAAGTCTGGGACGGCTGCTGATTCCATCAACCACCGCACACGCCATTCGTTGATCATCAAGCCTTCCTATCACTCGGGAAGGCCTGTTCGTTGCAGGAAAGCAACTTTCACTTGATAACAGGACCATTCAGGGGCTTCTCTCGTGGTTTCGGGATATCATCGCCCCGGAGGTTACGCACGTGAAACGAGCCATTATCACCGGCGGTGCCGGATTCATCGGATCATCCCTGACCAGGACGCTTCAGGATCTTCATCCCAAAGCCGAGTTGCTGGTCGTGGACGATCTGAGAGGTGGTCATTTCTCGAACCTCGTCGAACCTCGACCGCATCTCACATCATCGTTTCAAGGTCGGTTTCTCGCCCAGCCGGTAGGTGAGATCAACTGGTTTGACATCCTGGATATCTGGCAGCCCGATGTGGTTTTTCATCTGGCGTCGATCACTGACACTACGGTGCATGATCAGCCCTTGATGATGCGGGACAACGTGGAGGCGTTCGAGTTCCTCCTGGAGGCCTGTCGCGAATCGAGCACCCGGCTTGTCTGGGCATCCAGCGCCGCCACGTACGGGACCGACGCCAATGGTGCGATGACCGAGCGTCGGCCATTCCGTCTTGAAGACGCAGGCCAACCGGCCAACGTGTATGGCTTCTCGAAGTGGGTGATGGAAAATGTCCACCGCACCGTGCGATCGGAAAATCCTGATTTTCATCTCGTCGGTCTACGTTACTTCAACGTGTTCGGCCCGGGCGAGGGCTTCAAAGGCAAGATGGCGAGCATGATCTGCCAGCTCACGAAGCAGGTGCTCCAGGGTCAGGCCCCCCGAATTTTCTACGATGGTTCCCAAGCCCGGGATCAGGTATCGGTCCAGGATGTCGTGGGAGCGACCATTGCCGCATCCTCACCTGACGCCAAACCCGGCATCTACAACGTGGGATCGGGGCAGGTCACTTCCTTCAATACGATCGTCGAGCTCATCAACCAGGCTCTGGGCACGACGCATGATCCGGAGTACTTCGAGAACCCCTACGATTTCTACCAGGACTACACCTGTGCCGACCTGACGGAAACACTGGCCGGTCTGCCCTGGAAGCCTGAACGTGATCCCGGTCCCGCCATCATTGAATACATCAAGTGGCTCGGGCGCGACACGACATTGATGACACGCGACAAGCAGGCTGCCACCATCGAGGCACGGTGAAGCCTCCCCAGACCCGGAACAAATCCTCGTGTCCATATCACCCCCTTCGAAGATTCTGATCGTGATGCCCAGATGGGTCGGGGATGCGGTGATGGCAACGCCATTGATCGAAGCGGCTCACGAATCCTGGCCCCAGGCTTCGATACACCTTCTTCAGAAACGCTACCTCAGGGGATTGTTCGACGATGCCCCCTGGTCGGGCAAGACGATCGAGATTTCCAAAGAGTCCACGTTCCGGTCGCTCCGGTCCGAACTCGCCCATGAACGCTACGACCTCGGTTTCCTGCTCCCCAATTCGTTGCGTCCCGCCTTGCTCTTGATTGCAGGTCGGGTGAAACGCCGGGTTGGATATCGCAGGAATGGTCGAGCTCCGCTGTTGACCCATGGCTTGCCCTTCCCGTCACAGCGTCCTTTCGCCATGATCGATTTCTACAATCGACTCGGTGAAGCGCTGGGCCTGACCAACACGAATCGCCCCATGAAGCTTCATGTCTCCGACGCCCATGCAGAAGCGGCAAGAGCGTTGCTGACCCGATATGGA
>JAPULD010000338.1 GCA_027295365.1 Planctomycetota bacterium | reverse complement strand
TTACTGAAGTGTCACGAGAACGAGGACGAGACCTCTGCCATCCGCCGAATCGAGCCGGCTCATGGCCTTGCCGATGATCGCGCCCTGGGCGGCCTGATAATCAGTCACCTTCATGGCGTGTCCGGGTACGTCGGAGGTGGTCAGCAGGTCGCCGGGCTCGATGGGGCCGTTGGCAGTATCGCACATGACATACACGCGACCGGTGAGGGCGACGGGATACTCGCCATCAGCGATGGAGCCTTCCTGGCCCATCATCATGCCGGTCTTGATGCCACCCGCGCCGGAGATGATGCCGGCTACGGTCCGGTCGTACTCGCCCTCGCTGACCACGAGCTTGCCGATGTTGTCGGTGTCGATGCAGACGACCATGCCCGGCTCGGGCTCGAAGTCGCCACTGCGGACATCGAACTGTTCGGAGAGGTCGCTGCCTCCGGTGATGGAGAGTTCCTGGGTGGTAACGCGGCCATCGCCACCGAAATCGCCATCAAGCGTGATCGTGGTCGCGCCGGAGGAATTCCGAAGTGAAATGACCCCACCACTCGAAGTTGTAAACAAAATGGAGTTGTTGGAAGTACCGGATCCATCCAGGAGTTGCACGAATGGGGTGCTACTGCCCGTATCGAAATCGAAGACGAGGCCGCCAGCGTTGTTGTAGGCGAAGAAATCGCCGCCGGTGGAGAAGGCATCCGTGGCGTTGAATTCAAATATGGTGGTGCCGTCGGTTTCGCGGAGGGACAGGCCGCCGCCACCCTCGGTGGTGGCGCCTTCCAGGAGCACGCCGGACACAAACGCACCGGTGCTATTTCTCAGGGACAACTGACCACCCGAGTTGCCGGTGGCGGAGAGAACGACGGTATTGTCGTTGGTGACGCTTGAGTCGTACAGGAGCACTTCGCCCCACGAGCCGCCCCAAAGTCGAATCTGTTCGAGACCGTCGGACCCCCAGGTGCTGACCTGGGAGGAATTGGCGCTAATCGTGACGCCCAGATCGTCATCACTCTGGAAGAAGGTGGCTGTACCACCCGCGGTGCCCTGCATGGTCAAGTCCGTGCCGAGTCGGAGTTGAGTCTGGACCTCGACATCGCCATCGCGGAAGAGTTGAAGCGGCGTGTTCAGGATAGTAATTTCGCCATCCGCAAGAGCGTGAAAATTGAGGCTCGTCGGTGTGATTCCGGAGGTGTCGATACCCCAGCTCTTGGCATTACTGCCTCCGGAGGTATTGGACAGGGCGATCCGGGAGCCGCCCGGGCGCGCCAGACGCAGCCCGAGCCCGGCGGAAGTGGTGGCTAGGATATCGATATTCCATTGGGTTGACACCTTGTTGATGCCGACCCTGCCGTTGTTCGTATTGAACCCGTTGGTGTCGATGTTCAACGAGGTACCCCGGAGGGTGTTTCCGTTGTTGCTGAAGTTCAGGGCGTTGCTGTAGGTGCCGGACAACCGGGCACTGGGCAGGATGCCCGAGGTCAGGTTGGAGGCGCTGATGTTGGTGATCATCGCGCCGTCGGCGTTCAGGGCGTACTGGGCGACGGGGGCCGAATGCACGAGCTGACGGGGGGCCAGCGGGACGGCATTGACCGAGATCTCCAGCCATCGTTCGATGATCGTGAACGCCCCACCGCCGAAATCGAGGGTGACGATGAACAATCCTTCGTCGATCGGTTCGGCCGGGAAGGAATTGACGGCACCGATCTGCAGGCCGCCCGCGGGCTGGTCGTAGAGGGTGAAGGTCAAGTTGGCGGGCCCGTTCAGCAGGGAGCCACTGTCGAGCAAGCGGCCCTGGTAGGTGAAGCTGGTTCCGAGGAGGACCGGCCCTCCTTCCGGGGCTCCGATATCACCATTATCTTTATTGAACTGGGCGGAAGCCGAGGCGGCGAACGCCGCGCCCAGCGCCAACGACATCATGCAGTTCCGAAATGTTCCACGGGTGGTAGACGCCATTGTGGATCTCCTTTTTTCAACTCCGACGACCAGGCCTCTAGCAGGGCCTTAAATTGATATGGTTTCGCGCGATATCGGAACGATTCCGAGTGCGTGACGATGCACCATGATGGACCCTTCCATCACGGCAGATTGATTCATGTAGCATGAGCCCCAAGCAGTGAAAGCTTGCATCCCCCAAGGTGCAGCCAGATGATCCCTTTCTCCTTCCACGCGCATGTTCCCTTTCCCTCATGCGTGTTGATGGTCGATCAATAATTGATTTATCGAACTCATTCAACGTACTTCTCTCCACTCGCTTGTAAAGGGATTACGCGAAAAAAACTAAAGCATGCCGCAGTTGAAAATGTTGAGATTCACAAAACGTGAATACATCTCCGGCGCACATGATCACAAACTTAGTGCCATTGACATTGAGTAAGTGTTGTAAAGACAGTCGTTTATTGAATGTGAATACGTGAATTTGCCATAACAAACCACTGTAGAATAGTGGTCGATACAGCAATGTTAAAATGGAAGAATACGTTTCCTGAACACATGAACCATGGGCTTGCTCATGAATGTGTTCCATCGAGCATGCCTTCGCACAAAAAACTCCCCCTCCCCCGTCAATTACCCTACCGGAGTTCAGTCGGCGATCTGGACTACGATGGATCCAGGACGAGCCTGAAACCGAATCCGTCGAACCCACTGCTCATGAGTTCGGGGTTGTTGCGACTTCTGAAAGCGGCGCGGCAATGCTCGGGCCGGCTGTACCAGGAACCGCCTCGCAGGAGTCGATAGATTCCTTCCGATGGACCCAGGGGATCAACCACCGTGTCGGAGGGGTAATCATCGAACCAATCCTGGCACCATTCCCAGACATTGCCCTGCATGTCGTAGAGCCCCCATGCATTGGCCAGCTTGGTGCCGACTTCGTGGGTCATCTCTTCGCTGTTGCCATCGTACCAGCCTGCCTTGCCCAAACTGGTGTCCTTGGGGAATGGCCCCGTCGATCCGGCGCGGCAGGCGTATTCCCACTCCGCCTCAGTGGGCAGTCGATAATTCAGTGAATCCCGTTGGCCCAGCTTCACGCAAAATGCAGTCGCTTCGACCCACGAGATATGCGTGACGGGAAGTTGATCGCCCTGCTTCTTCGAGCGATTCTCGCCCATGAGTCTGTTCCATTGCGCTTGCGTCATTTCCGTGGTGGCCAGATAAAACCCCTTGGAGATCTTGACTCGATGCTGCTTCTCATCCTTGTCGCGACCCCGTTCGTGGAAAGGGCTTCCCATCTCGAACTCGCCCGGCTTGATGTAGACGAATTCAATGCCGAGTGAGTTCGTGAATGATTCAGGCGGTGTCGGGACTTTGTCTTCCGCAGTCGTGGGGCTCGAATCCTGCATTGCCGAGATTGCCATCATGGACGCCAGGAGCGTAGAGGCCAGGAGGATCATCAGGAAATATGCCAACGGACGTTTCATGCAGTAGTCCTCTTCGTATCTATCGCCATCCTGGGAGGTGAATCTGCCCAACGATTTCGTGAGGTCATAGTGTACTGGAATGCCCTCTGATCTCCCAATGAAAATGGCGAGATGACTTTGGATCGGATTGAGTTTCGGAATTCGAGTCATCGGAACAGGGGGATCTCCGACTCGAACGTGGGTACCCCAAGGTCCTGAGAATCAGTTTCCGCCCATGTGAGATTGAATGGAAATTGATACCGTGATCTTCATGAACGAACACTCGAGTCAACCGAATTCCGATCGTCCCGTGGGACCATTGAACTTTCCGCGCCTTTCTCGTGAGGAAGGACGGGAGCTTTATGATCGCTTGGCGCAGGGAGCCCTGTGTGACTGGGACTACCTCGTCATGATGGCCCTGTCTTCGACGCTTGCGGCGCTGGGGCTTCTCCAGGATGCCACGGCGGTCGTCATCGGCGCCATGTTGGTGGCGCCGCTGATGGGGCCGCTTGTTGCCGCCGGACTTTCGCTCGTGCAGGGCAACGTCGCGTTGTTCAAGGTCTCGATGCGATCAACGCTCGCGGGAATCGGCATCGGTTTTGGCGTCTCCCTTGTCATCGGACTGCTCAATCCCGGGTTCGAGCCGGCCTTGGAAATCGAATCGAGGGGGCAACCCGACGTGCTCGATTTCGTGATCGCCCTCGCGTCGGGGATGGCCAGCGCCTATGCCTTTGGTCGCCCCAAGGTCGTGGCGACACTGGCCGGGGTGGCGATCGCGGCGGCGCTGGTCCCACCCCTGGTGGTGATTGGCATCGCGCTGACCAATGATCGGTTGTACGTCTCGGGTTCTGCCCTGATCCTCCTGATCACCAACCTTGTGGCCATCATTCTGGGGGCCGCGATCGTTTTCCGAATGCTTGGCATTCAGGTGAAGCGATTCGAGACGGGCGAACGTCCCTGGACTCGGCAGATCATCATGCTGCTGTTGCTCATCTCGATTGCACTCAGCGCGCCGCTGCTTCGTAACCTCATGAAGAAGAGAAGGGTCGGTCAGGATCGAGCCTTGAATTATCCAGTGTCAGCCCCGGTTCGCGACGCGGTACGGGGGTGGATTTCGCAGTACCCCAACATCGACGTGATCACGATGGGACGCATCAGCGTTGAACCCGAAACCGGCATCGTCATCGTCCTCTCGACCGATCGACGACTGCACGAGGATTTCAAGACGCAACTCACGCAGATCGTGCTCGATGCCCGGGGCGAAGAATCGCCGGTCAGCATCTTTCTGCTGTTGAACGATCAGGCGGCGATGTCGTCGGAGCCAAGGCTCGAACTGGATGGGGAAGGGTCGGATTAAGGCTGGGCCATGAGCAGTTCACGGATTGATCTGGGGAGTTCCCAGATCGATTCGTCTACCGCCTCGAACGACACCGACTCGACTCGATACGTCTCCTCGATGCCGGTGTCCTGGACGTAATACCTTCTCAACGTGGGGATGAGCAGGCCATCGAATTCTCGATAGTCATTGAACGTGGCGATGGATTCCGTCGCTCCCGAACGCCCGGCGATCAATCCCGTCTCGACTTCAAAATAGACATGGCGGGTCGTGCCATCGGTGGTGTTGGCCTCGACCTTGTAACACTCCCGTTCGTCGAAGAATTCGATGCCCAGGGTCTTCATCGAAGTGAACTTGTTCGTAAAATTGGCTTCGTCGAACAGATCACTGGTATGACGCAACTCACGCTGGAGGTCCGGATCCATGAGCGTATTGCCATAGGCGGGATGCGGATTCAATTCGTAGGCAATTTTGCCATTGAAGAATCGCTCGATGTGCCCGGGACGGCCTCCCGGGGACTGTATCTTCGAATGCCAGAAGTTTGGGGCCCGCCGATCAATCTCGAAAGGCACGACGCCGAATCCCACGGAACGCATCTCGAATTGACCTTCCTCATGGCGCGAGTCGTGACGCCTGAGCGTTGCCTCGCCCCCGATCAAGTCCAGGTGTTTGGCGAACAACGACTCGGCTTGGGGCAAGGCCTCAGGGGCGATGTCCGTGGTGATACGATCGTCTCCTGTCGTGCGGTGATCTCGACACACCAGTTCTCCCAGGCTGCTGCGTGCATAGATCAGGCCATCTGCAATGACCGGAGGCGACCAGAACGTCCCTTGATCGAAGATCCGGGTCCGGGACAATTCCACGAATGCATCCTTGGTTGCGTCGGCGATGATGAGTTCACCCTTTGAACTCATGATGATCAGACGTCCATCGCTTGCGATCAGGGAACCATTGCCCAGCCCACGGGTGCGCCAGACTTCGTTGCCTTCAAGATCCAGGCATTTCAGAATCGACTCGTCGAATCCGTAGATGTGACCATCGATCACGACGCAGCCCGCCATCTTGTTGCGAATGCGTTTGTTCGCCCAGACCTGCGCGGCTCCATCATCGCCGAACTCGATCAAGGCGCAGCCATGGCCGTACGCCGAGGAGATGAAGATTCGCTCGCCAATCGAGATCGGTGTCGAAGCGCTGACCGCCCTCTGCCCGAACTTCCAGGGAAAGCGATACAGTATTTCGCCATTCGCCTGATCGAGGACCACAAGGGCTTCCTGGCTGAACACGGCCAGGCAAGGCGTGCCGCGAATCATGAACGAGGCGGGGGTGGAGTACGTCACGCTGAGTGGTTCGCTGGCCCAGCGAAGTTCGCCATTCGCTTTGTCATACGCAAACGTGCGGTCCATGTTGATGAACACCGTGTCCCCTTCAATGAGGGGAGAACCGCTGAACCCGTAGATGTTTGGAGAGACGCCTTGTGAATCGACGACATCGACGCTCCAGCGCATCGCCCCGGTCAGGGCATCGAGGCAATGCAGACGGCCTTCCCTCGTGGTGACGAAAACATTGCCTTCTTCGATGGTGGGGGTGGTCAGGCTTCCCCCACTATGATCCTGATCCATCAGCTTCGCGGGATATGAATGTGACCAGATCGATGCGCCGGTACCGGCGTCAAGACAGGCGATGGTGTCCTCGTTCGTCTCTTTCGAGAAGCCGATGGTGTACAGCTTGCCGTCCCAGATGGAGGCACTGGTGTAGCCCATGCCGACCCGGATGCGCCAGGCGTCATCGATTTTTCCATGGGAGGACCATCCCGTTTCAGTTGATATTCCGTCGGCGTTGGGGCCACGCCATCGAGGCCAGTCCTGGCCGAAGGAAGATGCGGAACAGAAGGCCAGTCCACAGGCCATGACCAGCATGAAACGTCGCAAGGTGTCGAATGGATTCACGGCTGTATCCCTCTCGATGTCAGTCGTCCAGCCATGATGCTAATGGATGCCCCTCTTCGAGGCGAGTTGGGAGTGGGCCGGACTGATACATCGATCGCGCAGAATATTGATACGCCATCGGACGGAAATGTCTCCATGAGACTCAATATATGAGACTGAACCATCGCTTTCGTTTCCGCCTCAAGCCGATGCGCGTACCAGATCAATGGCCTGTATGCGCAGGGACAGCAACGCAGCGTGGATTTCGAAACGATTGCATGGCCTTATTCGTTTGAGAATCTCGATCAGATCATCGACGCCGGCCCGAACTGGGGGCGGAGGATTTTTTCCGTGCTGGTCCATGTCCGGATCGTGATCCACCTCGGCTCTTGCGAGGCGAGCCCGAGGTGGACTTCCGCGAAGACTTCTTGCCCTTTCGCTCCCAATGCGTCGGAGCGTCTGCCAAGGCAAGGTCGGGATGGTCCCCAAGGACCTCCAGTTGCATGCGGATCTTTCGCTCGATCGCCTTGAGGTGCCCACGTTCATCGTGATCGCAGAACGAGATGGCGATTCCCGAAGCGCCGGCCCGGGCCGTGCGACCGATGCGATGGATGTAGGATTCGGGTTCGTTGGGCATGTCGAAGTTGATGACATGCGAAATCTGGTCCACATCGATGCCTCTTGAGGCGATGTCAGTGGCCACGAGCACCGGGATCTTGCCAGACTTGAAGCCTTGCAATGCCTTCATTCTCGCGTTCTGGGTCTTGTTCCCATGAATCGCCCCGGCTTCGATGCCGTCGCGCCGCAGGGCCTTGACCAGCTTGTCGGCGCCATGTTTGGTGCGGGAGAAGACCAGCGTCCGTCCCGTGTCATGTGATCCCAGCAAGCGAGTCAGCAAAGTCGGCTTGTCTTTTCGTGCGATCTTGTAGACGTACTGGGCAATAGCATCGGCCGTCGAGGCCTCGGGAGCCGCTTCCACCGTGATCGGATCGCGGAGAATGGCATCGGCCAGCCTTCGGATTTCCTTGGGCATGGTGGCGGAGAACAGCAACGTCTGTCGCTTCGAAGGCATCTGCTCGATGACTTTTCGAATGTCGGGGATGAATCCCATGTCAAGCATGCGATCCGCCTCGTCGAGCACCAGGACTTCGACGGCGCTCAGGTCGATGTAACGTTGGTTGATCAGGTCGAGCAGGCGTCCGGGCGTGGCGACCAGGACATCGACTCCCGCGCGGAGTTTCCTCACCTGATGATGTTGACTGACGCCGCCATAGACGACGGTGTGCTTCAGTCGCATGTGCTTGCCATAGGTCACGAAGCTATCGAGGATCTGGGAGGCCAGTTCGCGCGTGGGGCACAGGACGAGGGCTCGGGGCTTGCCGCTGGATCCGATATTCTGGGGTCGCTGTCCCTTGTGATTTCGCTTGCCCTTGCTAAAGCGATCATTGTGTTGGGGACGTTGGTCTTGTCGTGGTCCCCGGCCATTCTCGGCGATCGGGCCAGCCAGTCGATGGAGGATGGGCAATGCGAAGGCTCCGGTTTTTCCGGTTCCCGTCTGGGCGCAACCCAAGACGTCATTTCCCGCGATGATCTGGGGAATCGCCTTTTCCTGAATGGGGGTGGGGGTGGTATAGCCTTGTGCGGCCACCGCACGAACGATGGGCTCTAAGAGCCCCAAGTCATGGAATCTCATGAAATTTTATTCTCTTGTCCGGAGTATTGAGGCTTCCGGGGCCCTCGAAACCGGAATGTCTCCGGACGCGTGTCGCGTCCTAAAAAAAAGCCACCGGCATCAATTATATGTGTCCAGTGGTCATTTTCGTCCACGGAGATCGGGCAAGCCTAGGAGGCATCCAACCCGAAGTCCAGATTTCCTCTTTCGGGTCAATCGAGCGGTACGTGGACTGGATATTCCAGATTCTTCACTAACCTCACTAGCTTTCCCTCGTGCGTACGAGCATGAGGGTTGATTGCATCAGGGCCACCGGGGTCTCCACCGAGGCTTCGTCGATGACGACGATGTTTGCGCGGCAGACCGACAGCCGTGATCCGGGGCGAACAATATTGGCGATGGCTTTCAGGCTGATGCCATGAGCAGGGGCCAGAAAGTTGATCTTGAATTCCACCGCCACCACGTCCATGCCCTCATCGGCACACGACAAGGCGGCATAACCGCACGCCGTATCGGCCAGCAGGCATTGGATGCCGGCATGCACCGTGCCATGCTGATTGCTGATTGATTCTGTAATTGGGCAGGAAATGACAATCCGACCTTGCTCACAGACATCAAGTGTGGCATTGACCAGGGCCAGGGCATTGTGCTTCAAGAAGCCCTTGCGAATGATGTCGGACATGTCTGGAAGCGTTGGCGCGTGTTCATTTTCTTGTTCCATGTTTAAAAATCATACGATGCATGACAAAGATGATTATCAATCCGCTTTCATTGACGTGGTCTGCATCTCGAAGGATCACTATGCAGATAGGATGCCGTGAACCCCTTTGAGGGCCGTGCGTGGGGCCATGGTGAATTGGATTTCAGTTTTCAAGCGTTGACATGCGAAGGCTCAATAACCCCATGAAAACTCACTTGAAGCCTTGCCTGACCCGGTTCATGCCTGATAATAAACGTACTGATCCTCAAGAAAGAAGTGGAATCGTGGGTGAATTCTGCAAGTAGAAGTGCTTGTTTGCCGTTGATAGTATGAGAGGATGGGTATTCGCCCATCAGGAATCGTCCATGACCCAGTCCCGTTCAATTCGAATTTTCCTGGCGGTGTACCTGGCAATCTGGTCACCCCTGTGGTGTTGCTGCACCGCACAGGCGACACTGCTGGAGGTGTCTCAGGGTTCGGGGCAAGATCTGGTCGAGACCACAAACGCGCCCACCACAGTGCGTTCGTGTTGCATGGGGGCCACGGGTGAATCCTCAGCGAGTCCCTGTTCTTTCTCCGAAGATGGCGAATCGACCGACTCATCGAATCACGATCAAGAGGATTGCGAGTGTGGCAATCACTTCGTCGAAATGGCCCCGCAAACGGTGGTCACGCTCGACATGCCCTGGCAATTGGGGATTGATGCACTTCAGCCTCTCCTCACCGCGAATCTTGAATCGCAGCTTGATTCCATCGAGATCGACCTGCTGCTGATTCAAACAGACGATCGACTTCCGGGCGGTACTGCGCGCACGTTGTACGCGCAGCATGCCCTGCTTCTCGTCTAAACAGCTCATTCGAATACGTGTTTCATTCGTGCATGATTATCCATGCGCGAATGGTGATGCGTGCTTGCTGTCGTAATTAGGTCAACGCCAATGGTTTGATTTGCACTGCGACGACCTGGAACGTCGTCCAGACTGCAATCTGATCGAAGTCCCTTGAATTTCAACCGGTACTCGCGTGAGGAGTCCAATGAACAAGTTCACCCTTGTCGTATTGCTTGGAACGGCCCTGAGTATGAAGGCATGCTCAAGCAGTTCATCATCACCATTTGCTCCCGACGGGCATGGCGATTGGGCAAGTTCTGACGACGTATCGACTTCATCGTTACGCAAGGAAATTGAGACGAGGCAATCGGCACGAAGAGGTCGATCGCCTCTTGAAACTCCCGAGCATGCGGATGTCGATGACTACGTCAGGCTTGCGCTTGATCAGAATCCTGCGATTCGATCGGCCAAACAGCGAGTCCTTCGCCTGACCAATCGCATCCCCCAGGCGACGAGCTTGCCCGATCCAATGCTCCAGGTGACGCCCATCGGCGAGATGGCGGAGACCGCGGCGGGTCAGGTCAACCTCATGGCGGGGATCAGCCAGCGTATTCCCTTGCCAAAGAAACGGGAAACGCGTGGTCGGGTCGCAGCGCAGGATGTTGCCGAGGCCATCCAACAACTTGAGGAAGTACGCCTGAATGTCGAAGCGGACACGAGAGTTGCCTGGTGGAGCCATTACTTCGCCATCCAGGCCATCGAAGTGACCGATCGTAACCGGTCGCTTGTCGCGCAGTTCAAGGATGTGGCTGATGCGAAATTCCGAGCCGGGGCCGCGGCTCAGGAAGATGTACTCAGGGCTTCCGTTGAATTGAGCAGCCTTGAAAATGAGTTGGTTTCCCTCAACCAACTCAAGGTGTCGGCGGAGGCCATGCTGAATCGACTCATCGATCGCCCCGTCACCTCAGCAATACCAGAGCCTGATGATCAAACAATTGAAGCGATCGACTTTCAACTTGCATCGCTCCTGACCAAGGCGGAGGCGGCTCATCCCTCGTTGCAGCGTCAGCGGGAACGGATCGAGGGTTTCAAGCAGCGATACGAATTGGCCATGTTGGATCGCTGGCCCGATTTGACGCTCAGCTTTGCGTACAACCTTGTGGAGAATGACGGTTTGTCGCCGGTGGCCAATGGCGATGATCAATGGTGGATCGGTTTCGGGATCACGCTCCCCATCTGGACGGATCGACTGGAATCAGCGGAGCGTGAAGCCTTAAGAGGAAGGCTTGAGAACATCGAGCTGTTGAACAGCGAGCGAAACCGAATTGAGTTTCTCATTCAGGACACGCTCACCAAGACCCTGACGCATCGAAAGCAGGCCCTGATGTTTCGTGATGTCATCATTCCCCAGGCGAAACAGACGCTTGATGCGTCCTTGAGCAGCTACCGAGCCGGCAATGTCGAATTTCTCACGCTCATCGACAACTGGCGAAAACTGTTGGCCTTTGAATTGACGTTTCACCACCACTTGTCGCAGTTCAAGAAGAGCATGGCCGAGTTGCGACGTGCCGCCGGGATCGGCATGGAAGACACGAACGAAAAAGTCGAGCCTGATCAAGGCGCCGAGGTGCAATCATGAATCCTGAATCCGAAAAGACAACGAAAGCGACGAACGACATGAGTCAGCAGAGTTCCAAGTCAGGATCTTCGACAGAGATGCCGGCTCCAAAGGGTGTGGCAAAAACCCCACCCCCAAGTTCGCCTCCTCCAAAGGGGCCAAGCCTCATGGTCATCATCATCCTGTTGCTGGTGGGCATGGGTATGTTGTTGGTTGGCATCAAGTTTGGCGACGGGATCGAGTCCAGCGTCAGCTCGATGTGGTCCAAGGTCATGCCGACTTCGATGACCGGGGATGGTGGCGAACAAGGCTCCACGACGCAGCCTGAATCAAGCAATGATTTCTACACCTGTGGCATGCATCCCTGGGTCATTCTGCCGAAGCCCGGGCTGTGCCCGATCTGCCAGATGGACTTGACCCCGCTTGATCCCAGCAAGTTCTCGGGTGAGATCTCGATCGACCCCGTTATCACCCAAAGCATCGGGGTTCGAATCGAACCGGTGGTCTCGGGACCTCTCGTACAGACGATCCGAACCGTGGGCACCATCGACTATGACGAAACCACCGTCCGCGATGTCAACATCAAGGTGTCGGGCTGGATCGAGAAGCTCTACGTTGATTACCTGGGGGCTGAAATAACCAAGGGTGATCCACTCTTCGATTTCTATTCACCCGATCTGTACGTCGCGCAGGAAGCCTATTTGCGTGCACTCAAGGATCTTCGGCGATATGAGAAAGAGGCTTCTCCTGAACTTGTTCAGACCTATCAGGACATGGTGGATTCCGCCCGGATTCAACTTGAATACTACGACGTCTCTCTTGAGCAGATCGAACAAATATCCACTCAGGAAAAGGCAACCAAGGCACTGACGGTGACCAGCCCTCATTCAGGCGTCGTCATCGCCAAACACGCCAACGAGGGCATGCGGGTCGAGAACGGCATGCAGGTCTATCGAATCGCCGACCTCTCAAAAGTGTGGGTGATGGTCACGTTGTATGAGTATCAGTTGCCGTTCGTTCAGCAAGGGCAGGAAGCAATCATGACCCTGCCTTATATCCCGGGTCAGGAAATGATCGGCGAAGTCATTTATATCTACCCCTACCTGGACAAGAAGACTCGTCAGGTCAATATCAGGCTCGAGTTCGACAATCCCAACGGCCTGCTCAAACCGGGGATGTACGCCAACATTGCCTTGAAGAACAAACTGGCCAATGAACGCACCTTGGCTCCACGATCGGCCATCATCGACACGGGAGAGCGGCAAGTGGCCTTCATCAGTCTGGGTGAAGGCGTGTTCGAGCCACGCGACGTGAGGCTGGGGGTGGAAACCGACGCGGGGATGGTTGAGATTCTCGATGGTCTGGAACCGGGCGAGATGGTCGTGACCAGTGGCCAGTTCCTGCTTGATAGCGAAGCGAAGATCAGGGAAGGATTGGCGAAGATGCTCAGGGGTAATCTCGCCAGCGAGCAGGAAGCGGTCGTATCGTCGGCAGGTGAGAGTGAACTCAATTCGTTGCCCGATGACATGCAGGAATCGCTCGGGGCCGTCCTCGATTCGTATTTCGACATTGGGAATATTCTGGCGAGCGATTCCCTGGAGAATGTCTCGGGACATGCTGCCGATCTCGTCGAGCGGCTCGATTCGCTGAGGCAAATTGCAATTCCAGGCCACGAACACTTCTGGCACGAGCACGATGAAGTCAATTCGGCTCGAAAGAATGCTCTCGCTCTTGGAGAGCAAGATGATCTCAAGGAAGCACGACTCGTGTTCGCCGATCTCAGCATTGCGATTGCGAAACTCAGTCGCGCCACGGGCATTCCCGCCAGTTATGAAAGCGAAGTGCATGAATTGCACTGTCCCATGTATTTGAAGGAGCAGGGGGGTATCGTCTGGCTGCAGCCCAAGGGCGATGTCCGCAATCCGTTCTACGGCTCCATGATGCTTGAATGCTTCGATGAACGCAGCGTCATTCCCGTGACGGGCGGGACCACAGAAGAAGAATCTTCGATGGGTGAAGATGAGGAAACCGCTCCACAAGCGGCGAATACTCCTGAGTCGCGACCCGATCCCATTGAGGTGGAATCAGGTATTCAAGAGCAGATCGACGAGATCCATCAGGCGTATCTCGCCATGCACGACATGCTCACGAAGGACAGTCTGGAGGGTTTCCCGGAGGCCCTCGATTCGGTTCTCTCGGCGAGCGACGTGCTGAGCGAATTGGAAGACTCATCAATTCGCGACCACGCCACCAAGCTTCTCGAAACAAAGGCTACGGAGTTCGATGATCTTGAGAAGGCACGAGATGTCTTCGAAGCGATCTCCATGATCCTGATGGAGCTGTATCCACTGGCCCCGCCCAGTGAATCAATCGCGACCACTGTCTATCACGTGTATTGCCCCATGGTCAAAAAGAGCTGGTTGCAAATCAACCCTGATGTCGCCAATCCATACGCCCCCTACATGCTGGACTGCGGCTCGGTCAAAGGCGTCGTCGCGGGTCAACCCGCCGAGGAGATCCAGCCGTGATTGCCAGGATCATTCAAGGATGCGTCAACAACCGCGCGCTGGTCATCTTGCTGACGGCCTTCATCATCGCCTCGGGCATCTGGTCGATCTTCAACATCAAGGTCGACGCCATCCCCGACTTGTCGGATGTACAGGTCATCATCCGGACCGAGTTCCCGGGGCAGGCCCCGCAGATCGTCGAGGACCAGGTGACCTACCCCTTGACCACGGCGATGTTGGCCGTGCCCTATGCCAAGGTCGTTCGTGGCTACAGCATGTTCGGCTCGAGCTTTGTCTACATCATCTTCGAAGATGGCACGGACATGTACTGGGCCCGGAGTCGCGTGCTCGAGCAACTCAATTTTGTGGCCAGTTCGCTGCCTTCGGGGGTCAGCCCCCAACTCGGCCCCGATGCGACGGGTGTGGGCTGGATCTTCCAATATGCGCTGATCACTGGAAAGTATTGTCCCGATCATCCCAACGGGTTGTGGCATGATCCGGAATCGGATCATTGGTTTGGCTCTCCCGATGACGCGCCGGATACGAAAGACGTTCACGATCGCCTCATACGCCATCGTGTATTTCAATCAACTAAATATATATATGCCGATCTGGAGGAGAACAAACGATACGACACGCTCAACGCGGCTCCGGCTGATCGACGCGATCGGCTCACGCGGATCGAACTGGTCAAAGGGTACGAGACGTGTCCTCTGGATGGATCAACGCTGGTCGAAGGACAACAGGATCTCTCCGACTTAAGGGGGCTTCAGGATTGGTATCTTCGATACGAACTGACTGCCGTCAATGGCGTCAGTGAAGTCGCCTCGATTGGCGGATTCGTCAAGCAATACCAGGTCGTCGTCGATCCGGTGAAGATGCTGGCGTACAACATTCCGCTGCACAAAATCAAGATGTCGATCAAGCGGTCCAACCTCGATGTGGGGGGACGCGTCATCGAGATGAGTGAAACCGAATACATGGTCCGAGGCATCGGCTATCTCGGTTCGCTGACGGATGCTGAAATCGAGGATGCCAGACGCAGGGGTGTCTCGGTCGAAGAAACTCGTTCACGACGGGTTCTGGAGGAATTGAACAAGATCGCCCTCGATGTCAGTGAGAATGGCACGCCCATTTATCTGGGGGATTTAGCCGACATCCGAATCGGGCCTGAGATTCGCCGCGGAATCGCCGAGTGGAATGGCGAGGGCGAAACCGTTGGCGGCATCATCATCATGCGTTTCGGTGAAAACGCGCGGGTCACGATCGATCTGGTTCGCAAGAAACTGGTTGACTTGGAAAAAGGCCTTCCCCCGGGCGTCGCCATCGTGGTGGGGTACGACCGAAGCGACCTGATTGAAAGAGCGATTCACACGCTCATGTTCACGTTGATCGAAGAGATCCTCATCGTTTCGCTCATCTGCATTCTCTTTCTCATCCATGCCCGCAGCGCGCTGGTGGCGATTTTCGTCCTTCCGACGGGAGTCCTGATCACGATCACTGCGATGTACCTGATGGATCTGAACGCGAACATCATGAGTCTGGGGGGCATCGCCATCGCCATTGGCGTGATGGTGGACAGCGCGATCATCATGGTCGAGAACGCGCACAAGCATCTTGAACGAGAACGTCATCGCATCTCGCAAGGAGAAACCCCTCGTCTGCGAGCGCAAGTCATCACGGATGCCG
>JAPULD010000337.1 GCA_027295365.1 Planctomycetota bacterium | reverse complement strand
CGTCGGCCCCGGCGGGCTGGGCGTCTACCTCATTCATGAAATCATGGATGAGGCCATCTATGAAAAACGACCGGACAAGGGCATGCGACTGACTATGATCAAGCATTTGCCCGATGAATCCGAAGAAAACACTCGCCGCCATGTCTCAGCGGCAAAGACCATCCAGGAATGAGGAATCGATGAACGACGCCGACCAGATTGAAGTGATCAAGGAAGTCGTCGACGGCACGACGATCCTCAAGCCGATGGGCGAGATTGATTTGAGTCGTGCGCCTTCGCTTCGGAATCAGATCAGCGAGGTTCAGTCCGAAGGGCTCGACAAGCTGGTCATCGATCTCAGCAACGTCCCGTACATGGACAGTTCGGGGGTCGCCACGCTCGTGGAGGCGATGCAGATCGCCCGACGAGGCAACACCAAGATCATTCTGTGCTGCATGCAGGAACGCGTGCTAAGCATTTTTGAAATCGCGAGGCTCGACATGGTCTTCACCATCGTGGGCAGCCCCGAGGAGGCGATGACCGCCTGACTCGTGAATGACGCGATCGGCTGGCTCAGAAAGGATTCGAGGCCATGTCCCCTTCCGAAGACCCTTCATCCCCCAACCTGTTTGTTCGAATCATGGATCCCTGGGGCGATTTCTGGGTCCGCACCTTCACACTCATCGGGGGCGTTTCCTACCTCATTGCCGATGTGGTTGGGTGGATCTGGCGCAGCTTCTTCTCAAAGAATGTTCGCCTCGGCAAGAATGCCGTCATCACCCAGATCATCCGCATCGGCATCCGTTCCATCGGCATCGTGATGCTCGTGTGCGGCTGCATCGGCTTGATACTCGCCTTGCAGATGAAGGCGCCCTTGGCCGAACTCGGACAAGTTGACAAGATCGCCAACATCGTCGGGATCGCGGTCTTTCGTGAGTTGGGCCCCCTGATCAGTGCGATCGTGCTCACGGGATTCGCCGGGGCGTCCATCGCCGCGGAACTAGGGACCATGGTGGTGGGCGAGGAGATTGAGGCCCTCGAAGCGCACGCCCTGAATCCCACCCGTTTCCTGGTCGTGCCTCGGGTCATCGCCACGGTGATCAGCCTCATCGCCCTCACTGTGGTCGGCGATCTCGCCGCAGTCATCGCCAGCGGTTTCATCACCGTTACGTTCATGGACATCCCGTACGAGGTGTACAAAGGCAACACGCTCAGCCAGCTGAGTCTCGATGACTTCCTCACCGGACTGATCAAGGCGGGCGTGTTCGGCATCATCCTCGCCGCGATCGCGTGCTACAACGGGCTTTCCGTGACGGGCGGGGCCGCAGGTGTCGGGCGAGCGACGACGAACACCGTGGTGCAGACGATCGTAGCGGTGATCTTCGCAGACCTGATCTTCACGGCGATCTTCTTCGCGGTCGGGTGGGCGTAGGAAAGAGCGACGAATACCTGTCGACTCGACCTGGCAAGTCCAACAGATCACTCTCCGATCACGAGTGCATGCTGTTTCCTCGAAGCACCCGGGAGGAGATGTAATTCTCCCGCCACGTGTGAATCAGCTTGTCGATGAGGTACCCATCGACCTCAAATGGCACGCGCAGCACGAGCAGATCCGCAGATGCCCCCACTTCCAATCGACCCATGTCATGAAAACCCAAGGCATCGGCGTTGCCACGGGTGATCATGGTCCACGCTTCCGCCCCGCTCGGGACGTGCGTCTTCGGGTCGATCGTCATCCGCCTCATCTTCGCCATTTCGATCATCGACCTCGCCACCCGGGGCATGGCTAGGTCGCATCCCGCCGCGATGTCCGAGCCGAGGGCCAGTCGGATGCTCCTCTCCCTGATCGTGTTCAGATCGAACACACCCGAGAGCAGAAACGTGTTCGCCCCCGGGCAATGCACGACGACGCAGTCACGTTTCGCGATCAGATCCCATTCGGCATCGCATAGATGCAGGCAATGCGCCAACAGCGTATTTTCCGACAACAGTCCATGCCGATCGTAGACCCCGGCGTAGTGATCGTCATCGGGATACAACTCGCGAACCTGCGTGACTTCGTTTTCGGTCTCGGCCAGATGCGTCTGCAGGAAGAGCCTTGTCCCCATCTCCCCGGCCTCACGCTGCTTGAAGGAAAACGGGAACCCTTCGTTGAATCGCTGACCAGTTTGAGCCAGCAACCGCTCTGAACAGGCCAAGGCGAAACGCGGATTCAGACTTGTGTCCAGACGTCCCTTCTCGCTGCGGTTCAGCCTCGCTTCCAGCTGGTTGAGCAGTTCTGAAGGTGCCATTTGATCCATCAGCACTTGCCCGACGATTCCCCTCAATGGAATCTGGTGGGCTGCTTTCGTTGCCGCCATCACCGCATGGTGATGGCTGGTGAGATAGCCCGCGAACCCGAGCGTGCCTGACGCAAGCATTCTGCGATAGGCACTCAAGGTCTGCCTTATGGCCACCGACTGGTCCGCCCACTTCATCTCCGCGGGGTAGACGATGTTGTCCAGCCATTGCATGAGCGACTGGCCATCGCAGCCGACCACGTCGAACTGAGGCAGGTGCAGATGGGCATCGATGAAGCCCGGGCAGATGATGCACTCCGGACCACCGGCGTCGATCATCTCACCATCAAGGGGTGGATCACCCTCGCCAATTTCTACGATCACGTCACCCTCGGTGCGCACCCATCCCGGCTCCGGAATCCGTTCGGGATCGATCAACAGGCGTCCTTGCAACAGCATGAAGTGCCTCAATACTCCAATGCGATGCAGAATACCGTCCCGGGCTCTATCTCGCAGGCTTCGCGCCTTGATGCCAGCTTGTACTGATACGATCAGTCAGAGGAAGGGCGGGCCGCATCCTCGGATCGACCTGACAACTGTCGTGCCGCCACGATCCGGTCGATTTGCTCGCGACTTGTTTCGAGCAGCAGATTCGCAAGTTGTGCGTGGCCATACTCGGTGAGATGAATGCAGTCGCGTCGGAACCGCCCGGGACCCGGTTCCTCGGCCCAGAGACGAGCCCCATCGATGACCATCGCGGAATCGAAACGACCCGCCACGTTCCGGGCAATGTCCACATATTGCTCGTGCACCGTCGGAATGGCATCCACGTCGGCTTCACTCATGTGATAGAAGTCCCTGAAAAATGGATACGACCAATCGGGCATCGAACCATTCTTGAAATCTGAGGGGGCCGTCATGAGGATCGTGAAGCAGCCATTGGCCTCGGCGCTCCGTACGATTGCCTCGAGATTGGCATCATATTGATCCGGCGTGACGCGAACCGGGGCTTTTGCATCATCCGATTCGACCATCGGCACCCGCATGCTTGGAATCAATTGTCTCGCCACCCGCATGATGCGCATTCGCTGAAGCCAATTCTCGGGATTCGAGAGCAGCGTCCGCCTGCGAACCACGTCTTCATCTGGCAT
>JAPULD010000336.1 GCA_027295365.1 Planctomycetota bacterium | reverse complement strand
TGCGTTACCGTGATAGTGCCGGCCGCGTGGCGGACTTTCACGCATTGCGTCACACGTACATCACCAATGTCGTGAACAGCAAGGCCAGCGTGAAGGTGATGCAGGAACTGGCGAGGCATTCGGATCCGAAGCTGACAATCGGGCGCTATGCCCATACTCGGTTAAGCGATTCTGCCCAGGCCCTTGAGGCGTTGCCTGGCGTCGAGAAACCGAAACATCCAATTGAAGCCGCAGTATCGCTCGCAACGGGGACAAATGATCTGGTGACATATGGCCCGGAAAGGCAGAGTGCAGCATATATGCAGCGCAGAGGCGGCTTTGATGGGCAAGTTGTGGCAACGATCGGCATGGAAGAAACAGACACCGACGTTGACGCGGAAAGTAGTAAAGCACTGGAAACAAACGATGTATGCAATGAAAGGCAAACATCGGCAAGCATAGGCAACAACGCGCCCGGGAGGACTCGAACCTCCGACCTTCGGTTTAGGAAACCGGTGCTCTATCCAACTGAGCTACGAGCGCTTCGGGGGCTCACGATAGCACTGCCTTGAATATCTGTCGTGCCGGGATGAGCGGATTCGAGGCTCTTGGGATGTAATTCTGCATCATCGAGCGAATCAGAATTGTGTATCCCTGCTGATCGGCAAAATCCATGGACTGAACTTTGAGTGGCGGGAGAACGTCAAGGCAGTCAGGGTGACAATGAAATGGGAAAAATCATGGGGATCAACAAGGCCGATATGGCACTAGGTAGGCCATATCCCCTTTGGGGACTTCGATTGGAATGATGCCCCCCCTCGCCTTAGGATACGCGCTCAGATATGGCCATCGTTTGGATATGGCTCATACCGTCCCTCTCAGTCTCCACTTTGGAAGGCGAACCTCGTGACTCAGCCGCTGTTTGAACGTCATCGCGAAAAACTCCAGGATGCCGTGGAGGCGATTCGGAAGCGTTCCCATTGGAGCGCGTATCCCGAAATCCCCAGTGGCAAGATCTACGGCGAAAACGCCAAGAAGGAAGGCTTCGAGGCCTATCAGAATCGCCTGAATCAGGCATTCTCCATCGACCAGCCAGGTACAGGTGGGGGGGAGACGATTGGCGGCGAGACTTCGCCCTATGGTCCGGAGCTGGGGGTTACATATCCAAAGCCCGATCTTGATCAATTGATACCCGCCGCGACGCTTGCGATGCAGGGATGGAAGAAGGCCAGCGCCGAGCAGCGGGTAGGCGTCTGTCTGGAAATTCTTGATCGACTGAACAAGAAGTCTTTCGAGTTGGCCAATGCGGTCATGCATACGACGGGTCAGGGTTTCATGATGGCCTTCCAGGCGGGAGGGCCCCACGCACAGGACCGGGGACTCGAAGCGGTTGCCTATGCCTGGGACGAAATGCAGCGCACACCCAGCCATGCAACGTGGTCCAAACGCGTCTCGAAAACGGACACCATCGTCCTGGACAAGACCTATCGGATCGTCCCCCGAGGCGTGGCGGTCACGATCGGCTGTTCGACGTTCCCGACCTGGAACAGCTATCCAGGGATTTTCGCGAGTCTGGCGACGGGGAACGCAGTCGTGGTCAAGCCTCATCCCGGGGCCATCCTGCCTTTGGCGATCAGCGTGGAAGTCGCTCGAGAGGTCATCCAGGAAGCCGGTTTCGATCCGAATCTCGTGACCCTTTGTGTTGATTCGATCGACGAACCGATTAGCAAGGACCTCGTCATGAGGCCCGAAGTGAAGATCGTCGATTACACGGGAAACTCCGAATTTGGCGATTGGATCGAAGCGAACGCGAGGCAGGCGGAAGTCTTCACCGAGAAGGCGGGCGTCAATTCGATCATCATCGACAGTCTTGAGGATCTGCGAGCCGTCACCGGGAACATCGCGTTCACGTTGTGCCTGTATTCAGGGCAGATGTGCACGACCAGCCAGAACATCTTCATTCCTCGGGATGGAATCGAGACGGGTGAGGGGCACAAGAGCTTCGACGAGATCGCCGGAGCGATCGTCAAGGCAGTGGACTGGTTCCTGTCCGATCCCGCTCGGGCGTCGGAAGTGTTGGGAGCCATTCAAAACAAGAACACGGCAAAACGAATCGGCCAAGCTCGAATCGATGGGGGCGAAGTGTTGCGTGATTCGCAGCCAATGACCAACGAGCGATTCCCCGAGGCGCGGGTGCACTCACCCCTGATGTTGAAGGTGGATGCGAAAGACGAATCGCTGTTCATGCGTGAAATGTTTGGCCCCATCAGCTACCTCATCTCGACGGATGACACTTCGCAAAGTATCCAACTCGCCTCGAAGGCGGCCTCTGAACTCGGCGCGATCACGTGTGCTCTGTATTCGACCAATTCGGACGTCATCGATTCGGCGCTCGACGCCACGGCCGACGCGGGTGTCCCGCTTTCCTGCAATCTCACGGGGCAAATCTTCGTCAATCAATCCGCTGCGTTCAGCGATTTTCACGTCAGCGGAGCCAACCCTTCGGGCAACGCCACGTTGTGCGATTCCGCCTACGTTTCTCGACGGTTCAACATCGTCCAAAGCCGCATACCCGCCCCCCAGCCCGCGGAGAAGGAATCCGAGGCCCATGCCGGCGTATGAATTCGAAGGTGTCCGCCCCGTCGTCGATCCCTCGGCCTTCGTGCATCCCACCGCGGTGCTCATCGGCGATGTGATCATCGGCCCGGGCTGCCTGGTCGGCCCCGGGGCCTCGCTTCGGGGCGACATCGGCCAACTCGTCATGCACGAAGGTTCCAACGTGCAGGACGGCTGCATCCTGCATTGCTTTCCCGGCAAGGATGTCATCATCGAGGCCAATGGCCATGTCGGGCACGGCGCCATCTTGCATGGCTGCACGATCAAACGCAATGCCCTGATCGGCATGAACTCGGTCATCATGGACGACGCGGTGATTGGCGAGAATTCTTTCGTCGGGGCCTTGTCGTTCGTCAAGGCAGGCTTCGAAGTGCCGGCCAATTCATTGGTCGCCGGCATTCCCGCGAAAGTCATCCGCGAGTTGAAGGAATCCGAAATACACTGGAAGACGCAGGGGACGGGGGTCTATCAATCGCTGGCTCAACAGTACCTGGCGACGATGAGCGAAGTCGATCCGCTTTCGGAAGTGCCATCTGATCGGGCAAGAGTACCCCTGCACGATTACGTGCCCAAGCACGAACAATCCTGATCGTCAAGGTTGCCTGGGCTTGGCCATATCGGGAAGTTCGTTGCGCCGATAGTATTCGAGACGCCTCTCGTATTCCGGAATCGCATCTTCAAGATTCAATTGGCGGGCGAGATCCAGAGCCTGCTGCCCGGTGGCGATGGCGTCCTCGAAACGATCCCCTGCGGCATAGGCGAGCGCCAGCACATCCAACGTGTTTGGCAAGTTGCCTTGGGTCGCTTTGACGACCTGCTGACCCAGGAAGATCGCCTTGTCGGGGTTGCGTACCGAGTCATCGGGGCATTGCATCAACAGGATCGCCAGACGCATGGCAATCTGGACCTGGTCCTGAGGTCGCAAGGCGGCTTGCAATGACTGGTCGTACAAGGATTCGGCCTCGGCAAATCGTTCTTGCTCAGCACGAATGTTTGCCAGAGTGCCCAAGGCGGTGAAATTCGACGGTTGCAGCTCCAGGATGGCTTCATATTCCGTCGCGGCCTCATCCAGTCGTTGGGCCTGCACGAGTACGCGCGCCAAATCAAGCCAGGCCGATGCGTGCATTGGGGCAAGTTCGATCGTACGTCGATAGGCCTCGATGGCCCCCTCTGGATCACTCGTCAATTCGAAGAGGCGACCTTGTTGCCAGTGATGTTCGTACCACGGGGGCTTTTCTTCCGCCGCGCGGGTAATGTGATGCAGAGCCTCGGCGTAGTTCTTCTGAAGACGCAGCGCCTCGGAAAGGTTTGAATGCGCCGTGTGAAGACCCGGATTGATCTCCAAGGCTCGTTCTGCGTGATGGCGGGCTTCCTCGATCAATTCGTCAGCCGGCTCTCCATTCAGTTGTCGGCTTTCAGCCCGGCGCAGGAGAATCGAAGACGTATTGTTGTGGGCCATCCAGGCGTCGGGATTCTTGGCGAGCGAACTCCGCCAGAGGAACTCGAGATTGGCGTAGTCCCCCGATTGGCTCCAGGTGAGGATGCTGAACGCCAGCAGGGGAGCCGCGGCGATCATCAACAGTTTTTTAGGTTCCTTGATCCAGTGGTTGGCGAGCATGACGAACAGGGCGATCACGCCAATACTGGCCAGATACTGAAAGTGGTCGGCGACATACGAAAATTGATGGGGATAGACCTTGAAGAATCCGATGGCGGGAAAAACCGTACCCGCAAAGAAAGCCATCGCGATGAAGGGGCCACGCTTGCCTTTGCAATACAGGACGATCAGCCCGATCCCGATCAACGCAACGACAAGCACCGACCACCATCCCACCATATTTGTTGCGACGATATCCCATCTTGGGTAGATGAACATCAGCGGCTGGGGCCAGATGATTTTTCCCGGATAGAACAGCAATGCCTTGCTGGCGATGAGGAATTTCTCGGGCAGCGTGTGATCGAAGACCGCGCCTTGAGCGCCGACGTGCTCCCGTTCAATGATCGATGTGTTGATGGCGGCCAGCAAGCCGATCGCAAACATCGGCGCCAGCGGGAGCAATCGTGAAACCGAGAATTGTTTTCGTTGATAGGTCATCACCAGGATGAGGGCCGCCGGCAACGAGCAGGTGACGGACTTGCTCAGCAGGGCGAAGACGAAACCGAGAATGGCGAGGCCATACCAACCCCAGGCCTGCTTTGATGATTCGGATTCAATCTCTCCATCGCGCAATCCCTGGAAATGCAGGTACGCCCAGGCCGATGCGAGGTAGAAGAAACCCGAGAGTACGTTTTTTCGTTCCGTGATCCACGCCACCGATTCCACATGCACCGGATGCAATGCAAACAACGCTCCGATCAACCATGACGCCGTGCTTGGGAGTCCTATCTTCCGGCATACCATCCACAACAACAAGGCGTTGAGGATATGCAGGATCACGTTGACGACATGATAACCCGAGGCGTTCAACCCCCAGAGCTGGTATTCAATCCAGAACGAAGTGAAGACCACCGGGTAGTACTGTGGCGTCTCCTTCGGAATCCAGAGACGCTTCAAGCCATCCAGATCGCGCAGGACCGATTGGTTGGTCACGTACGATTCATCGTCCCAGATGAAGTCAAAGAACGGAACGCGGCTGTAGGCCAAGGCCGTCAGCACCACGATCACGACGACGCCAAGCATCGCGAGATTTCTCGCCCTGACCTTGGCGTCCATTGTGTCGAGGTCTGATCGTGTCATTCCCAAATCGTCTCTCGGCTTTCATATTTTGCAAGATGTTCCTCGATCTCGGTGGCCAGATCATACGCCGAGACGGCTCGGGCCAGCGTCAGGGCCTGCCGCGCGGTTCGAATCGCCTCGTCGAATCGACCTGACTGGGCATACGTCGCGGCCAGAAGGTCGAGCACGCCCGGCACCTGTTGGCGCGTGGCATTGTTGAGATTCTCGGCCATGCCGATGGCCTCATCGAGGTTCCGTACGCTCAGATCAGGGCACGAGGCGATGAACCGGACGTAGTTCGACACCTGGAGCATCTGCTCGGGCGGCGTGGTCGAGGCCTTGATCGCCTTGGCGTAATAATCCCTGGCGATGGCAAAGCGGCGATGCGTCTCGGCAATCTGGCCCAGGGCATTCAGCGATGCAAGGTGTTGCGGATTGAAGTTGAGAAATTCGCGATAGTGCTGGGCGGCCTCGTCAAGACGCTCCTGCTGATGAAGCAGTCGCGCGTAACTGTAGTTGACGAGTGGCCTTTCTGGTTCGAGTTCAAGCGAATGCCGGTACGCCTCCTCAGCTTCCCGGGGGTGGTTCAAGGCTGCTTGAATGAGACCAAGCTGGTGGAATTCCTTGGCCATGAAGGCGGGTGAATCGTGGACGCCCTCCTCGACAAGCCGTTCGCCTTGACGGAAGGCTTCTCCAATTGCTTCCAGCGCCTGCTCGTTTTTCGTCTGGCGAACGGTATTTTTGAGCCGATCTGGAA
>JAPULD010000335.1 GCA_027295365.1 Planctomycetota bacterium | reverse complement strand
ACACCCGTAAAAAGCATGGCGTGGGTCATCAGCGTGCCATGATGCTCAAGGCGATCGGCCTTGGTCATCGTGAACGTCGTGTCGTACACCGCGCCGTATTCAAAAAGGTCCTTGTCCCAGAGACCCAGATCCCGCCTCATCATCTTGCCCACGTCGCACCCAAACCAAACGGGTTCGCCATCGACTATGGTCTTCTGGGCGATCGACTTCATGGTCGCCATGTCAACGTTGAGGTAGACGACGGGTTTCCCCCCCACCACGTTGCCCAGAAATTCCACGGTGTAGGTCTGGTTGTAGGGATGCGCCTCCCGGGGATCGTTGACGATGCAGACGTAGTCCTCGATCGGGAGATCGACGTATTTGCTTGCGAACTGCTGAGGCGTCATCTCGCCATCGCGATGGAAGTCGTCATCCTTGTCGTTCCATTGCCATGTGAAGGACGTGGGAGGCGTCCCGAGGTGGATGCAGAGAATGCGATGGATGACGCTGATGAGTTCTCGCTTGCCGGCCTGGGCCGCTTCCATCGGGGCGCCGTCGGCTCTCAACGCCCGAAGCGTCATCGCCCCCTCGCGCAGTTTGTTAAGCAAGACGCTGTTGAGCCGCGCGGTGTTGGATGAGCTTTCCGTCTCGGGCATCATCGCCTTTGGCACGAGGCCATGCTTCGTGACCAGGTTGATGAACATATTCCATTGACCGCCATCATCGAGGGGACGGTCGAGCAGGAACGCCACGTGGCGATCATCCAGGGGACGATCCGCGGTCTGGAGGATGGCCTCGAAGAAGAAGTTCGCTCTTTCGAGCTTGTCCCAGAAGAGCGTGTAATTCTGGCTGAACTCGAATTCCTTGAGGTTCATCTTCTTCATCGCCCCGACGCGGAATAGATTCAATGCCGCGAACATCCAGCACCGACCGGTTTTTTTCTGGTTCGTCACCGCCCACGCATCGAGTTTGTGGGAAAAAGTGTGATCCGTCGTGGTGACGACATCGCGGTTCAACGCCACTTCATCGACCCCGGCCTGGGTCACCGCATTGGCGGCCAGTCGATTGGCGGGACGAGATTCAAAATCGCGGCGCATCGATTCGAGCAGAGCCTCGTCGAGCCCATGGCCTTCACGTGCGGGTCCGGATTGCATCTGTGTCGATTTCAGTTCGGTCATCATCGATGGCGTCGTCATGGCGATTTCCCTCTTTGAGATTCAGAGAACACATCCTATCCTATGGCAAAGCCGAGGCGTTCGGGAAAGGGCCACCCATGGCGAAAGCGGAAAATGTCGGGGCGATCTTCTTTACCCTCGCGGTCTTGGGGTTGATCCTGGGGGGCGGATACATGCTCTACCAGAAGAACAAGCCTGAAGATCCTGCCCAGAAGGTCCAGGATCTCTATACCCAGGGGCGTCGAGCACTGAATGCGACCCAATACCAAGCGTCGGTCAATACGCTCACTGAGGCCATCGAACTCGATCCGGATCGGCACGATGCCTATCGAGTGCGAGGTGAAGCCCTTGCTTGGCTGGGTGATCATTATGGCGCCATTCACGATTTTACGGTGGCCATCAATGGCGGACTTGCCGACGCGGACACTTACTTTCGAAGGGGCCAGGCGTCTCAAGCCGTCGATCAGCTTGAGGATGCGAAGTCAGACTTCAAGATCGTGCTCGAACTGGAACCTGATCATCGGCGCTCGCATCAGGAGTTGGGAGAGCTTTGTCTGGAACTGGGTCAATTCGAACTCGCGGGCGAGTACCTCCGGGAGGCGGTTGCCCGCGTCCCATCCGCCGCCTCGGCGTGGCGGACCCTGGGTTGGAGCTCTTGGGGGATCCAGCGGTACGACGATGCGATTGAATCCTTTTCCAAGGCGATCGAGGAGGACGAGTTCAACCTGAATGGCCACTTGGGGCGAGGCGTCACGCGGGTCTTCATGGGCCGGTTTGAGGAATCATTGACTGATTTGAAGCACGCGACCTCTTCCAGTCAGCAACGCACCGACTACGCGCACTTCTTCCTGTACCTGACCCGGTTGCGACTCGGGCTTGACGATGCCGCAAGTCAGACCCTTCGCGCTCACAAGTCCTCGCGTCGCCCTGACTCAGGAGCCGACTGGCCCGGCTCGGTCACTGAATTTCTCCTTGGCGAGATGACGGAAGAGCAACTCCTGGAGCGAATCAATGAAACTGGTTCCATGCCCGATCCTCTCATTGCGGTGGAAGGCTACTACTACATCGCCATGATGCGAATGTTCGCGGGTGATGAAGCGGGCGCGATCGAGGCCTTTCGCAGGAGCCTCGACACCAAGGTCTATCACTACTACGAATATCATGCGTCTCAGGCGGAGTTGAATCGTCTCGGCGCATCGGCAAATGATGTCTTGCCAAGACACGGATCCGAAGACGAAGAACAATGAGCCCCAGCCTTCTCCTTCTCCATTATTAGAAAATCGAGCACATTAAAAAATCCCGCGGCTCGCTGGCCGCGGGATATCCATTTCTGATGTTCTCCAGAACGACAAGGCTTACTTGTCGTCCTTGACCTCGTACTCCGCGTCGATGACGTCGTCGTCGGATTTTGCATCCGCGGCATCGCTGGCCGGGTCGGATCCGGGGGCAGTTCCGGGGGCGGGGGCACCTTCGGCCGAGGCGGACTCGTAGACTGCCTTGCCCAACTCGATCGATGCCTGCTGAAGCTGATCAAGAGCTGACTGGATCGCGTCCTTGTCGTCTTCCTTGAGCTTCGATTCGAGGTTGCTGCTCGCCGACTCGATACTGCTTCGGGTCTCCGAGGAGATCTTGTCGCCATGTTCTTCAAGCGACTTTTTGGTCTGGTAGACTATCGCTTCGGCGTTGTTCTTGAGATCGATGAGCTCGCGCCGGGCCTTGTCCTCCTCCGCGTGGGTCTCGGCTTCGCTCGTCATCCGCTCGATCTCCTCCTTGCTGAGGCCCGACGAGCCGGTGATTTCGATCTTCTGGCTCTTGCCGGTCGCCTTGTCGGTAGCTCCGACATTGAGGATGCCGTTGGCATCGATGGCGAACTCGACCTCGATCTGAGGCAAGCCGCGCGGGGCGGGTGGAATATCCGTCAGGTCGAAGCGACCCAGCGTGCGATTGTCCTTGGCGAACTCACGCTCGCCTTGCAGCACATGGATCGTCACCGAGGTCTGGCTGTCCGACGCGGTGGAGAAGATCTCCTTCTTGCTCGTCGGGACGGTGGTGTTCTTCTCGATGAGCGTGGTCATCACGCCGCCGAGCGTCTCGACCCCCAGGTTCAGGGGCGTCACGTCCAGCAGGAGCACATCCTTGACGTCGCCCTGGAGGACGCCGCCCTGGATGGCCGCACCGACCGCGACCACTTCGTCGGGGTTGATCGAGCGGTCAAGCTCGTCGGTCTTGAAGATTTCCTTGGCGATCTCCTGCACCTTGGGAATGCGGGTCGAGCCGCCCACCATGACGACTTCCTCGATGTCGCTGGCGTTGATCTTTGCGTCAGTGATCGCAATCTCACAGGGCTCTCGCAGACGATCAAACAATTTCTCGGCCAATGACTCGAACGTCGCCCGGGTGACGCTGACCTGCAGGTGCTTGGGGCCACTTTGGTCGGCGGTGATGAATGGCAGATTGACGCTCGTCTCGAGCTGCGTGGAGAGTTCGCACTTGGCCTTCTCCGCCGCCTCCTTGAGACGCTGTAAAGCCATCGCATCGCTGCGGATGTCGATGCCCTCGGTCTTGCGGAACTCGTCGGCAATGTAGTCGATGAGGATCTGATCAAAGTCATCACCACCCAGATGGGTGTCGCCATGCGTGGACAGGACTTCGAAGACACCATCCCCGATGTCGAGAATGGAGACATCGAAGGTGCCGCCCCCGAGGTCAAAGACCACGATCTTGGCGCTCTTCTTCTTTTCGAGTCCATAGGACAGTGCGGCGGCAGTGGGTTCGTTGATGATTCGCTCGACCTTCAGGCCTGCAATCTCACCCGCGTCCTTCGTCGCCTGACGCTGGGCGTCGTTGAAGTAGGCCGGGACGGTGATGACCGCGCGATCGACGGTCTCACCCAGGTAGTCCTCAGCGGTCTTCTTCAGTTCCGCCAACACCATGCCCGCAATTTCCTGGGGCGTGTATTCCTTGCCTCGCACCTTGACCTTCACGAGGTCTTCGGGACCACCCGTGATCTCGTAAGGAATGAGCTTCTCTTCGGACTGCACTTCGTTG
>JAPULD010000334.1 GCA_027295365.1 Planctomycetota bacterium | reverse complement strand
TGCTCGCGAAATGGGGGCCATGCGATCTGCCTTGCCCTGAAGACCTCGACAGCAACGCGGCCGTGGATGTCGAAGACCTCCTTTCTCTTCTCGCATCGTGGGGACCTTGCCCTTAGTCAAGAACATGGGGTCGAGATAGAGAGGAGCCGAAAGCCTTCTTTCTATCTAGTACTTCATTGTTCCCGTTTCTTGCTTGAGCAGGGCGACGAGTTCCTTGGCCAAATCGAATTTGTATATTTTCGCCAGTGACCACCTCGTCGTTCGGGTCTGCGTGAACCGACATGTTCCACTGGACTGGCACCTTCCCGGCGTCACGTGGCCTGCGTAACGCCCACGCTGCACACTCGTTCCGTATCGACTCCATCCGGAATCACCGAAAGCTGATCCAACATGCATTGAGATCGGCAGACTGGTATGATGCATATTGAAGTTGAACTCCCGTCGTTCTTTGCGACAAAAGAAACGTGATCAAGGAGTGTCACATCGTGGCCAGCGTCAAGATTCCAAGGCTCAAGGGGCCGGTGGGCAAGAAGCCTCGTTCCGGCAAGGGCGCGCCGGTCAAGAACAACCCGGTAGACGTCAAGCTGGTGCAGGACCTGCTCAACGGAGCGGGCATCAAGGCCCCGACCACGGGCAAGATGGACAACAAGACGCTCGAGGCCATCGCCAAGTTCCAGAAAACGAAGCTCAAGTTCAAGCACCCCGATGGTGTGGTTGATGTCGGGATGAAGACCTACAAAGGCTTGGTAAAACTGGGTGGGGCGAAGATGGGGGGCCAGAAAAAAGACGAGGCCAAAGACATAGACAAGGACAAGGCGAACAAGAGCAAGGACAAAGAGAAGCAGGAAAAAGAAAAACCGGTGGGGAATTTCACGGTGGTGGTCAAGCGGGGCGAAAAGGCGGGCAAGCTGACCTGCAGCGGAGCCAAGATCAGCACCACGTGCTGGTGGGACATGAACAACAAGAAGGGCAGGATCCCCGCCGGCACCTACAAGGGTTGTTCGGCGACGCAGATGGCGACCAAGAAGTACGACGCGATCTTCATCCCGAACGTGAGCGGGTGGAAGGGGATCTTCATCCACCAGGGCAAGGGGCCCAAGGCCTCCAAGGGCTGCATCGTCATCGCCAAGAGCGAGATGATGAAGCTGCACGGAAAACTCTACACAAAGGGCGGCAAAAACGTCACGGTGAAGGTAATCGACGTGTAGCGAAGCCCAAGTGGGCAGGCACAACCTCGATTGCGCACGTTCGGGATTTCCTATCCCCACCATCCCAGCAGCAGGAGCAAGTCGATGACGTTGACGTCTCCCGATGCATCCAGATCCTGATCGCATGCTGCGCACGGTCCCCACGCCTGCAAGACCTCAAGCAGATCGAAGACGCCGACCACGCCATCGCAATCCAGATCGCCGGGGAGGCCATTAAGGCCGAAGTCGATTTCACCAAACGAAGGGGTTTCATCTTCGAACGAGGTGTAAAGCCGAGGGCTCGTACCGGCCAATTGAGTGACGCGCACGAAAGCGTCGGCGGTACGGCTCACGGATCGGACTTCGATTTTTGTCGTATCAATGCTGGATACCCTCGCCTCGACTCCCGTGGTGTTCTTGAAGCCATTGAAGGCCAGCACCATGTTGGACTGGGCCGTGCCTGAGGCGAATGTGAACTGCTGGGCACCTTCGACGCCTTCGAGTAGGAAGGTCATGGCGCCGTTCTCCTGGTTGTAGAGCGTGTGATTCGTGGACAGCAGCAGCATGCCGGCCTCGGCGCAGGTTGTCTCGCCAGTCTTTATGCCGGCATTCAGGGACGCGTGCAGCAAGTGCAGATCCGAAGGGCGTTGAAGCCTTGTCACGCGATCGATGGCCTCGATCACGTTGCGGATCTCCGGACGCGATTCACCCAGGCCGGGGGCCTGATGCCGCCTCTCGATGGTGAGTCTTTGAATGTCATTGAACAGTGCGTCGTTCCGCCTCGCCGTTTCCGGGGGGGATGAAAGCGGCCGGTCTGCATCAGGAGAACCGAGGGGATGGCCAAGGTGGTCACGAGGGAGTGCCATCGATCAAGGATGGACATGCATCGCCTTTCCGCAAGAGGGGGCAGACATGAAATGGGCGACCCGAATCGCCGGAAGGAAACCTCATCGGCGAAAAGGCGAGTCTCGATTGAAAATCGGAAGCCGGTCTCGAAGTGCCCCCCTCCGGAGGGGCTTACAACTCCTACTGAATCATGTACCCGTTCATCACGTCGGAGGGGATGCTCGCGACGAAAGGGTGCCCTTGGTCGGTCCGCATCGTGGAACCGGCCTGGTCGATGAATGGCTTCCATCCGCTCGAACTCAGATTCTTCCTTCGGAAAACGTCAAGGCCATGATGAGGATCCACAGGCCATGCAGGAGCAGGCCGATCATCGACCCGAAACGGTTCTTTTTCGGGCCCAGCCTCGTGCCGCGCAGGGCGAGTCCAAAGCCCGACGCCGCCACCACGATGCCGGGCAGCCACCGGATGAGGTCATTGGTCGTTGAATACCCGCCACAACGACATCCCGTGAACAGGAAGAGGGGGAGGACGCAGTTCCCGAGAAAGAACAACCCCAGCGACCAGGCACCATGGGGATCCGGGAAGGGTTTTCGAGCCGCCTGCTCCCGCTCCAGCCGCTCCAGGTCGAACGGCTCGCCGCACTCGGGACAGCGTTGCTCGATCAGTCCCGTCAGGTCGTATTCGCAGGTCGGACAGACGAATCCCATGGCGCGTTTCCCTTGCGGTTTTGCGCCCCCCCTGTCCCCGCCACAACTGGTTCAATCCCCCGCCGTACTCTTCGCAGCGATGGCCCGAGGGTTCTTCGAATGCCTGTACATGGAGATGAAATTTCGATCGCGCTTCATCCGGAGAACGAGGGACCGTTATCGGTTTGCCGTTTCTTTGGCAAGCAATCTCGCCAGCTCCGTCATCCGGGCCAGGTGGCAGTCGTCGTGTTCCGAGGTGAACAGGCAAAGATCCACGAGTCTCATGGGTGTGCCCAGCCTCGGATGGTTGGAGGTCAGGGCGAAATCCTCATCGGCCAGGGCGTCGAGTCGGGCCAGCCATCGCTCGCGCGAGGCGCGGAAGCCCTTCATCAAGTCCTCGATGGACGATGCATGATGATTCGCCTCGTGTGTCTTGGTGTTGGTCAGGTCCGCGACGCACATCGTCTCGACCCCTTCCAGTATTTCCTCGGTGCGCCGGTGCCACAGGGGTTCCAGGTCGAGCAAATGTCCAACGTTCTCCTGGATCGACCACGTCTCCCCCACGCGGCGGGTCAGAAACTCGGGCGGCGCGATGGACGCGATCTTCGATTCCACCCGGATGGGCGCGCCCCGCAATCGCTCGAGGATGTCGGGGTGCTTGCTGGCGGGAAAGTCGAAGGAAAACGTGCGTTCAAACCAGGGATACTTGGATGGCATGGTTCAATCCTCGACACATCATACGATGGTGGTTCGCATGCGCCCCTCACAAGATGGATACAAGGTGGGGCTCAGGGGTTGCTTGTTGCATTGACGTGGTGAACAATGCCCCCATGCTCCAGACCCTCACCTCCCCCGTTCTCATGAATTTGACGGCCGAAGCGTCGTACATGCTCTTTCATCACGCCCCCGACCTGAGGGCGAGGATGGTTTCGGGTGGTGTCATGGTGTTGACGGGCGAGCCCTACGCGGATTTCAACGTGATCCTCATCGAGTCGCCAAGACCCAAGGTGGGCGAGCATCTCACGCAATGGGTGGGCGAGGCCAAGGCCCTGGGGCTGCCCTTCATCGTGCTGATCGCGCCCGAGGCGGCGACCGGGCTCGCCAAGACCTGCGAAAGCCTGGGATTGAATCTCGCGGGAAGCATGCCCTTCATGGTGTGCGAGGCGACGGGCTTCCAGGTGATTTCGAACCTGGATCTGATGGTCAACAAGGTGGCGGACGAACGGGACTGGTACGACGTGGCGGTTCCCCTGGCCAAGGCGAACAATCTCACCGAGAAATCCGTGAGACGGAGCCTGCCCCAGGCGTTGGTCGAGAATCCCGCGGTGGACCTGTATCTCGCCCGGGATAAGGACGGGGCGCCGGTGGGGTGCGTCCTGCTGACCAGCCATGGCGAGGTGCGGGGGGTCTGGTCGATGGCGGTGCATCCGAACCACCAACGCAAGGGATATGGTCGCGCGATGCTCACGCAGGTGATGGATGAGCATCATCGGCTGTTCGGCGCGAAGGCGTTCTTTCTCGGGTCCTCGCCCAACGGAGTGGGGTTGTACCAGCGGATCGGGTTCAGGACGATCGCCGAAGCGCCATTGTGGGTGAAGGGCGAGACGTCGCAAGTATGACGCAAGACGGAATCAGGGCGGACATTCACCCCAGTTGTGCAACATCATGAGCAGGTCGTTGACGTTCACGATCCCGTCGCCGCCCTCGGGGTGCACGTCCGCCGGGCCGCCCGGACTGCCCCAGGCCGCGAGCAACGCGACCAGATCATCGCCATTGACCACGTCGTCCTCCGCGATGTCCGCGGGACACAACGCTTCGCCCATCCCGAATTCGCCGGCATGATCGAGCTGCGCCCACACCAGGCCGGTCCGGGTCTCGGGATTCCAGAAGACGCCGTAATCGCCCAGGTTGTTGCTGGGCGTGAACGCCGAACCCGTGGTGACGATTCGGGTGCCGACGACGCCTTCGTGACCGGGGCTCGCTTGCACATTGGCCTCGACCGCCAGGGTCCAGTCGTCCAGGTCGGGATCGTAATACGTCAGATCGACATCCAGGGGATCCTCGCCCCGCAGCTCCTCCTCCGTGAAGGGCAGCCGGATCAGGTTCTTGAATTCACCATCCGGGAGTGACGTCTCCACCACGACGAGCGTACCCAGTTCGCTGAATCCGCCGGCGTTCGAATTGTCGGTATCGGAATACTCGGACATGCTGACGGTCGCGCTCTCCTGGTCGCTCGTGATCGAAAAGATCATGAGGAGCGTGCTCACCAGGTCTTCCACGGCAAAATCGCATCCGACGACCGCCATGAAGGCAACCTCCCCGGCCCCGACTTCCGTTGAGAAATTGGGAGGCAGGGGTTCGAACTCGCCTTCGTACGCGCCCAGGTCCACGGTGCCATTGTCGACCCGGGGCTGACCGGCCAGATCGAGGGTGATCCCTTCGGGGATCGCGCCGTTGTCGCCTCGATCCACGCAAGGCGATCCGAAGCTGAGCCGGAGATTGTCGGAGCTGGCCTGCACGAACAGCGGATCCGCATCGATGTTGTTCGAATCCGCATCGCCCCATCCGCCTTCGATGTCGCAATACCGGGCGTCGAAGATCGAAGGCGCGCCCGAGGCACCCGGCGCGAGCGGCGGCCCACCATCCGTATCCTCATGAAATTGTTCTGGCGAATTGCCCCACACGATGCTGTTTCGCAAGATGATCGTGCTTTCGTGATTTGATATTCCATGACCGCAATTATCGCTTATCGTGCAGTTGATCAGTGAGACGGATGTGTTGGGTACTGATTCCACAACATGCATGGCGCCACCGAGGCTACCGGCTTTGTTCTGAGAGAAGACCGTGTTGACCAA
>JAPULD010000333.1 GCA_027295365.1 Planctomycetota bacterium | reverse complement strand
CGCGTTCGAGAAACTGCGTGTTCGTGACGAAGAGGTCATCCCCGACGAGCTGCACGGCGTCACCGAGCCGCTCGGTGAGACGCGCCCACCCCTCCCAGTCGTGCTCCGAGAGCCCGTCCTCGATGGAGGCGATCGGGAAGTACTCGCACCACGCCGCCCAGAGGTCGATCCTCTCGTCGCTCGTGACCACGCGATCGGGATCGCTCGAGAAGAAGCAGTACCCCTCGCGTCCCTTCTTGCGCGCCTCGGTCTCGAGCTCGCTCATCGCCGGGTCGAGCGCGATCACGATCTGCTCGCCGAACGTGTACGGCGTGCGTCCGACTGCCTCCTCGATGACCTTCAAAGCATCCTCGTTGTCTTCGAGATCGGGGGCGAAGCCGCCCTCATCGCCCACCGCGGTGGAGAGACCCCGATCACTGAGCACGCCCTTGAGAGTGTGGTAGATCTCGACGCCCGCCCTGAGGGCCTCGCCAAAATCATCGAACCCCCAAGGTTGGATCATGAACTCCTGAAAGTCCACGGTGTTGTCGGCGTGCTTGCCTCCATTGAGAATGTTCAGCATGGGCACGGGCAATACCTTCGCTCCCGTCCCGCCCAAGTAGCGATAGAGGGGTTGCTCGGTGGCCGCGGCCGCCGCGTGGGCGATCGCCATGGACACGCCCAGGATCGCGTTCGCCCCCAGCTTGGCCTTGTTGTCGGTGCCATCCATTTCGATCAGCAGACTGTCAAGCATCTCCTGGTCGCGGGCGTCAAGGGCTATGAGGTTGGGCGCAATGTCGTCGTTGATGTTGGCGATGGCCTTGTGGACCGACTTGCCCTGATATTGCTTGGGATCGCCATCCCGGAGTTCGACGGCTTCGTGTTCACCCGTGCTCGCCCCCGACGGCACGGCCGCTCGTCCCGTGGCGCCGCCCCCCAGGACGACTTCGCATTCAAGAGTGGGATTGCCGCGCGAGTCGAGGATCTGCCTCGCGTGGATGAAATCGATATTGAAGTCCATGGGCCGTGTCTCTGGAATTGAAGGATGAAAGCCTGATCATACCATGAGCGACGGCTCGGGAATTGCGATATGATCAGGTCAGGGAACGCTTTCATGACTGAATCCCCCGCCCCCGCCCCCGCCCCCGGAGCCCCCGGGGCGACCCAGACATCCGAACTCGCCTTTCTCAAGGCCTATCTCGCGGCGAGCGATGAAGTGTGCCCCTTGTGCAAGTACGCCTTGCAGGGACTGACCTCGAACGCCTGCCCCGAGTGCGGCAAGGTCCTGGTGCTCCGAGTGGAACGCAAGCACCCCCTTCGAGGCGCGTTCATCGCGGGGATCGTGTTCATTTCGATCACGATCGGGTCTAGTGCGCTGACGCTTGTCTTGTATTCGTTCAACCTCGTCACCATGCTGATCACGGGTCAATTCCCGGGGGATTGGCAATTCGAATTGGTTTTTGATTTGACCTTGATCCTGGAGTTGGTGGTTTCACTCATGATCTTGCGTTGGTGGATTCGAAATGATGGCTGGATCCAGAGGCAAACTCTATTCAAACGTCTCCGCCTCGCGGGGCGGATGGCCTTGGTTCCGATCTTGGGTTTCGCACTGATCATTGGCCTGTTCATTTTGTTGACTTGACGCATAGATCCCCGCCATGAATGAATCAAAATCTCAATCCGATGTACGAGCCACGAATTCAGAAGGGCTCACGGACTATCTAAGAGATCGCGATCGTTCCTGTCCCCAATGCGAAAAAAACATTCGGGGCATTACGAGCCAGTGCTGCCCTCATTGCGGGATCGAATTAATTTTGCGGATAGGACTGGATCAATCCAATTTCACCTCGTTCATTGCCGGGATCATCATCATCACCAGTGGCCTCGGTTTCAGTGTGTTCGTATTGTTCTTACTCATCTGTGCCGTGCTGACGTCGATCGGCAACATTTCACAATTACAGCAACTCGTGGTGGCCCTCGGACTTGGCATCGTCATTTCCCTGGTGGCGTTGCTGCTCTGGCTGCGTCTGGGACGCTGGATGCGATGCCAAACAAAGGGCCGTAGGCGATTCATCGTCGCGCTGAGTATGTTGGTACCGCTGACCAGCCTTGCCCTTTTTCTCATGGTGAGATATTTCCGATGAATGAACCCGGCCAGAAAAACCCACCAAATGATCGCGATCTGCTCAAGGCGTTTCTCGACCGGCGTGATGAATCATGCCCGCTCTGTGGCTACAACCTGCGCGGTCTCACTGGAAGCCAGTGTCCGGAATGTGCGAAAGCCCTCGTCTTGCGCGTCGGCTTGGAGGAGCCAAACCTGGGCGCGTATGTGACAGGACTCATCGCCCTCGCCAGCGCAACCGGCTTCTGCTTTCTCATGTTCTTGTTCTTTGTGATCTTCAGCGCAAAGAATAACTCCTCAATTCCCCGCGTATATTTTTTCGCGACCGGTGTCGGTGCGGTATTTTCATCGATTTGCCTTGTTTGCTGGATTCGTCTGGCGCGAATGATTCGCGGATGTTCGCGATCAAAACGAGTCGTGGCAGCGATTGCTACGTTTCTCGTGCCGCTCATCTGTTTCACAATGTTTATGTGGGCGGCGATCAACGAAAAATAGCAATTATCAGTCCCTTCCTGCCGTAGCTATGAACTCTGCTTTCCGACCCTCCAGCACCGCCACCACATCCCTCACCACCCAGCTCATCTCCCCCATCGCCCACAGAGTCCGGCTGGCGAGGTGGGGATACAGACGAGCATTGGACAAGCCAAGCAATGGCGAGTCCTCCCCGATCGGCTCCGGGTCGTGCACATCAAGCAACGCCAGCATCTCGGGTCGCTCACTGAGCATCTGGGCCAGCGCGATGTTATCCACAACGAATCCACGGGAGGTGTTGATCAGGATGGCATCACGCTTCATTCGCTCAAGCAGAGGCTTGCCGGCAAGATGTCGATTCTCGGCTCTTCCATCCACATGCAGGCTGAGCACATCGGAGTGCTCGAACAAAACATCCAGCGCCACGGGCTTCGCCCCAAACCTGTCTTGGGGGGGAATCTCCAGCAGGTCGTGATAGAGCACCTCGAACCCGATCGCACCGGCCACCTGCGCAAGCCTCTTGCCGATCCGCCCCAGGCCCAGGATGCCCAGCGTCAGTTCGTTCATCTGCCGACGTCCCACGGTTTCGGCGCGGAGTGTCGTCCAGACCTCTCGATCAACAGCGCTGCTTAACACCGCCTTTGGGCGGAGAGCGTCTCCTAACAGAGTAATGACGTATTCCACCACCGCTTGTGTGTTGGCGTCGGGTCGATACACCACCTCGATTCCCCTGGCTCGACACGCATTCAGATCGATGTTGTCGAGCCCCGCGCCGGCGCGACCAACCACTTTCAATGCGCCTGCTTTGGCCAGCAGCGACTCATCGACGATCGTGTACGTACGCACGACCAGCGCCTCGGCGCGTACTAACTGATTTTCGAAATCCGGATCGTCATGCGAACAATGCACAACCATGCCCTTGGTTTCGAGCCAGATGCAGGCCGGCTCCGAAAGATGTTCGCTGATCAGGATGCGTGGGCGTCGAGGCATGTGAAACGTTTCACAAAGATGGCGGTCGCTCGTGCGTTCATCGCGCCGCAGGAAGAATCAATCGCAATAGCGTACCGCGCGAATTCTCCACATGCACTGCACAAGACAAGACACGTTGTCGTCAATTGACACAGGCGCAAAATTTTCGCTAGGCTCACCACGTTCGCATCGTGCGTAGACAAGGCGATCCTCGTTGATCGCACAACAACTCACTGGGAATTGTGCAAGGGAGTCCAACATGAACAAGGGGCAGTTGATCGATCAAGTGGCGGCGGAACTGGGCGACTCCAAGGCGTCGGCAAGTCGTGCCGTCGAGGCGGTCATTCATTCCATCACCAATGGCATCAAGGAAGATTCAAACGTGACCATCGTCGGGTTCGGCACGTTCACCAAAAAGAACCGCGCCGCCAGGACCGGTCGCAATCCCTCCACCGGTGAGCCGATGCAAATCCGGGCCTCCACCACCGTGGGTTTCAAGCCGAGCGCCTCCTTGAAGGAGACGCTCTGACCAACTTCTCTGGGAAGAGAAGAACGGGTGGAAAAACGGGCACCTCGTGCCCGTTTGCCCGTTAAAGATTGAGCAACTCAATCGTCTCGACCTCAGAATGTTCAGCACCGCCCGAATGCAGTTCGCTGCGCATCAATGAAAACCGATCGACCCGAAATGGCGATGCGAGCATCGTGCCCTGGAGCCTGTCCAGAGGGGAGGGCTCCCGAAATCGGCAGAGCGTGAAATGGGGCCTGAATCGATCGTCGGGCGACAAGCGGGGAGATTGGGCCAGAGAAGAGACAAGGCGTCGTTTCAATTCCAGCAACGCAGGGGGCCGGTTCGTCTCGACGGCCACCAGCCGCTTCTTCCCTCGCTCGGGCAAACCGATCATTCCGATCGATTCGAGTTCGAAAGAACCCTGACCTTTTCCTGCACATCGAACTGATTCGATGATCTGGTTCACCTGTTTCGACGGAGTGTCGCCAATGAACTGCAATGTCAGGTGTACCTGAGACGAGGGCGTGCATCGATGGGCCGGAATCTTTTGAATTCGCAAAGCCTCGAACCACGAAGCCACGATGTCCTGGGGCGGATGAATCGCCACGAACAGTCTCAGGTTCCGCTTGGGCTTCGCCATGTGTCCATCCTACGCTTCCACCCACCACTCTTGCCCCGCCATTCGACGTCAACCGGTACACTGGGGCCTTCACTCTTCCTTGCTTGACTACAGACCGGAGTTCTCTCGCTCATGAACGTGCTCATTGTCGGTATTGGCGACGCATTCACGGCTCGATACTTCGGGTCCTCGGCGATCGTGAAAGGACCCGAGGGAATGGTGCTCATCGATTGCCCCGACCTCATCCATCGCGCCCTGAGGGTGGCCACGTCGCTTTCCGGAGTTGAAGCCGATGCTTTCTCCATCAACGACATCATCCTCACCCATCTGCATGGGGATCATTGCAACGGGCTTGAGTCGTACGGATTCGCTCGATACTTCACTCGACTTGACGATCCGGAACATCCCAAACCAAGGCTGCACTGTGCGCAAGGGGTTGCCGATCGGCTCTGGGAGCGTCTGGGCCCGGCCATGGACGGCGCTCACGCCAATCCGGATGAGCCCCGGACCCTGGATGATTTCTTCGACCTGCACATTCTCGATCCGGAGACGCCCTCCCAGATTGTTGGCCTGAAGGTCAAGTGCCGCTTGACCCAACACCCGATTCCCACACTCGGGCTTCGATTCGATGATGGGAAATACAGCTTCGCCTGGT